>JAICKD010000380.1 GCA_025928125.1 Ktedonobacterales bacterium | reverse complement strand
GCTGGGCCTGTTGCTCCAGGTGGATCGGTCGAGCCTTGCCGCGCTCCAGGTGAATCGCATCCTCTCGGAGCTGCTGCTGACACTGAAACAACGCGACCGCGCGCGTCAGAGCGACATCGTGCCATCGCTCTACGTCGCGCTGCAGCTTGCCGAACACTTTCACGGCGACGAGCAGGTTCAGTTGGAAGTCGCGAGCCTGCTCCACGATGTGCGCGACCTCTACCAGCGTCCCGATGCGGTGCGGCGCTGGGATCTCGCGACGCACACCCTGGTGCTCCGGCTGCTGCTGACCTTGCATGACGCGATCAGCGGTGATAGCCTGTCACACTCTATCGCCGCTCATCTGCTCCATGAGGCGGAGCAAAGGCGCGCTATCGCGCAAAACACGCTCGAAACCGAGCTTGCGGCTGTCATCCGTGAGCGCATGCAGGTACGACTGGGAGGCGTTGAGGAGTTATCAGGTGGCTTCACCAGTGACCACATATTCCGGGTGCCATTCAGCTACTGGTTTCCTGTCCCTGGATTCGATGGTGACCGGCCTTCTCTGAACGGAGCAGTACCGACCACCTCACTCATTATCAAGCGAAGCACGAGCGACGCCTTCCATACGGCGACCGCGAACTACAGCCTGCTACCACAGCGGCTGCGCGAGTATTTCGTGCGCCAGCCCGCTGAGTCGCAGGTCTACAAGTCAGGGCTCTCCTCGGCGTACTACCTGCCGATGGAAGACCTGGCGGGCATGCGCACCTTTTATGACGTCTTCAACGAGATGGATCAGCGAGCGGTCTCCGCAAGCCAGATGCGGCTGTTACAATCCGCCGCCGAGCAGATCTGTCGTGTATCCTTCGCACTCTTCGGCGAGTCCGCTGATGGCCACACGCCGTTCCCGGGGACACAGCTTGCGCGGCTCTACCTCTCGCGCATCGAGAAGAGTTTGATGCGCGGCCTCGTCCGCGTACCCTGGCTCAAGAATCTGATCCAGGGATTTCACGTCGGCAGCCAGCGGTATAAGGGCTTGGACTACTACCTGGCGCTCATCAACCGTCATGCGACGCTGCTCCAGCCGCACGCGCTTGGCCTGGCCCATGGCGATTTCCACGCCCGCAACATCATGGTGAGCGCGCGAGGGGATGAGGTCAAGCTGATCGACCTCGACAAGCTCGACTGGTCAGGTGACTATCTGGCCGACCTGGGCAACTTGCTCACGGACATTTGCGTCTATCGCCGCGTGAGCGAGCCGGAGAGCGACTATGGCCTGGCGCGCAACGACCTCGCGTTGAGCAAGTCGTCTGAGCCGGGCCTCGCTGAGAACACCCTTCGCTATCCGTCACTGGGACGTCCAGCCACCGTCGCATTTCAACTCGAAGTCTTGGAACAGATTGAAGGCTTCGCCACCGAGTTAGGTGATACATCATGGAAGCCGCGCCTCTGGCTGGCCGCCGCCACCGCGCTCATCGTACGGGTCGCATTCCACGCCGAACGGGAGGTGGCCGCTGTCCTTTTCGGCGAATCTGTTCGCCTGCTGCATGAACTGACACGTTATCTGGAACAGGGCCAACAGAATCAGCAATTGCCGCCGCTGCTGGTGCCTTCTGTCACCGCAACGCCGACGCCTCCACAAAGCGATATGCCAGACTGGACGACGCCGCACGCGATTCTGCGCGAGGTCCACGAGGGATTGCGCGGGCTTGGACTGAGAGCGGAGTGTGACCACGAGACGATCCGCTATTTTCCGCGGCGCAATGGGCAAACGCCCTTCGCCTTGCTCGCGCCAGCACGCCGTGACGGCGTCGCTCGGCTCTTCCTGCGGGCGGACTCGTCGCGTCCTTTGCCTCCGAGTCCGCTACAGGTCATCCCGCCCAAACCCCAGCCCGATCCGCTCAACACGATCGTCATCATCGCCGCGACTAGCTCACCAGCCGATGTGTTGTCTCTAGCAAAGGCCTGCCTGGATGCGCTGAAGTAGCCGTGGACCACGAGTTGGTTGAGTTAGCCCACCAGGGCGGTCTGAGCGGCTGGCGGCTTGCCAGAGAGTTGCGTTCGGCGCTCCTCGTAAGCGTTGATGACCGCGACACGGCCCTTCGCGCCTTCCGGCGAACTCGGCGAGATCGGCCACGCGCGCATCACGCTCGTATGGACTGTATCGAGCAGCATCAGCGGCATGTCGGCGATACGCGCACTGTGGCGCTCACCGCGCTCACGCTTTGCCAGTGGTCCCAGGTACATCGCCAAATCGCGGTAGAAATCGGCCATCATATCGGCAGTATCTCTAAACGCCCTGTCGTCACCCAGTGTCATGTTCAACACAAGTTGACAATCGGCGAACAGTTGGGCGATAGCATCAGCAACGCGCGCGACCCGGCGGGGGTCATCGGATGTCCAGGAGACATGCTCGCGCCAGTAGACCAGCAGATAGGGCTCGCGTCGCCGCTCCTGGCGACAGAAACCATGGCGCATGCCCGTCCAGAGCGCATCCAGCCGCTCCGGCGCCTGGCGTAGCTCGCGAAACAAGCCGGAATAGAGGTCATGGTCGCCATCGTTGATAGGATGGCCCACTGCGGTCGCCTGCAACATCACCCCGGCAAGCACGAAACCGAGATAGTAGGAGATAGCATTGGGAGCAGCCGCGGCATTCTGGGAGCACCCCGTCAGTAGGTTCTTCAGGGCGCGGTAGCGCGAGCGATCATAGCTGTTGGCCAGTTCCGCGCGTCGGTCGCGCCGACCGACCAGGAACGCGCCCAGCACCGCAGCCATGGCGCGCACTGTGCCAAAGTCACCACGTGCGGTCGCCGACGACATGCCCGTCTGCAAGACAGAAAACCCGTCAAGCGACTCCCACTGGCTCACCGGCTGGCGGCGCAACTCGCGGATGGCCCAGAGCGCCGCGTATTCGCCCGAGAGACGCCAGGGCAGGTTCCACAGATAGCCGATCATCAGTATAACGACCGCCGCAAACCAGAGCAGCACCTGCCACAACTGCGCCATGTAGGTGGGGGGCTCCAGAAAGTAGACGAGGGCCACCCCAGTCGTCGCGCACCAGCAGAGCAGGAACGGCCCAAGCGAGAGCAGTACGGCGCGCACCAGAGCCAGCGAGTGCTCCTGGCTGGCAATCTGCAAGGTGGTCGCGTTGAAGCCAATCACTACCGCGATGATAACGGCAAGCGCCGTCAGGTCAGCGCCGAGGAACCCTCCTGTGTCCACCCCACTCCCAGCGAGCGGCGTCGCGGCTCGTGAGAGAAGCGGCGCATTGACATCGAGCAATGGCAACGCCCAGCCCACAACGCATCCCAACACCAGCAAAAGCGCTCCGAGAACCGTCAACACCGCACCGATACGTCGTGCGGGCCGCAAAGCCCAAGCAGTCATCCCATCCGCCACTTTCCCCATACCGACGACACAACGGCGGCCAGGCGGCGCGCCAACTCATACTCTAACATGTCGCCAAAACAAACAACAGCAGCACATTAGTCCTTCGCCGCGCGTGGTTTCTTGATTGTCTTCGCTGGTATCGGCGAGGGAGCAGCGGCCAGATTAGCCTGACCGGTAGGGCAAAGAGCGACCAATGTACATTCTTCGCAGAGCGGGCGGCGAGCCTGGCAGACCGCCCTCCCATGATAGATCAGCATATGTGACAGCGGGAGCCAGTCTTTTTGCGGAACGAGCGCCATGAGATCCTGCTCGACGCGCACCGGATCATCGCTTGTGGTAAGCCCAAGGCGGCGCGCCAACCGTCCTACATGGGTATCGACGACTACGCCCTCCACGATGCCATAAGCGTTGCCCATCACCACATTCGCCGTCTTACGCGCGACGCCGGGCAGCGCGGTCAGATCCGCCATCGTGCGCGGCACATCACCGCCGTAGCGCTCGACCAGCATGCGCCCCGCATTTTGCAGATGTTTCGCCTTACTCCGATAGAAGCCAGTCTTGCGAATATCCTGTTCCAGCTCTTCCAGTGGCGCATCGGCGTAATCCGCCGCCGTCCGATACTTCTTGAACAACGCGGGCGTCACGGAGTTGACCAGCACGTCAGTACACTGCGCGGAGAGAATCGTGGCGACGAGTAATTCGAGCGGCGAGGTGAAGTCTAGCGAGCACTTCGCGTCGGGATAGAGCCGATAGAGTTCGGCGACGATCTCCCGCGCGCGCTTCTGGTCCGCAGCCGACGGTTTCGAGGATGGTTCAGCCATGTAGAAATGCTCCTTGTTACGCTATACAGTCGAACGTCAACCTCAACACGTCAGCCGTCATACAGCATGAGTAAACACCGCCCGCACGGCATCGCGAAAGTATCATACGGCCAGGTGCGCGTCAAGGGAACGATCAGACCTGCATAATCGTCCATACTGGGCCGCCAGGTGGGCGAGCGACGATACGTTGGTCT
>JAICKD010000175.1 GCA_025928125.1 Ktedonobacterales bacterium | reverse complement strand
TCACCCGTGGCAGCAGCATATCCGCCGGAATCCAGTTGGCCCCGCCGCAAAACACCGGCACATTGTTCACCTCGAAGCGAAAACTCTTACCCGCCTCACCCACGATAGCATCCTGCACGAGCTGGACACGCCGAACGCCGAGTCGCTGCTCCTTCACTTCCATGATGACGTCTCCCTCGCGCAATGTGGAGACGAGCCGATAACGCTCCTGCGCGCCGTAGTCATATGGCCACCACAATTCCGGTCGCTCAACATCGAACGTATGCTCCAGCGTCTCTTCTAATCGCGAGAAGGTGCGTTCGGCGACAAGCTCGTCTGCCGGATTGTAGAGAGCTACGTGCAACTCAGCCAGGGATGTAGGTTCAGGATGCTCGACGGTAACTCGCGCAGCAAACCGCGCATACTGAAGATCTTCATCGATCTCTATGGGGCAGTGCATATCGGCAATGCGCGTCGCGGCGTTTTCCAGCCAGATAGGCTGCCAAGGTCCAGCTGTGAGGATGGATGGACCCCAATCCCATCCATAATGATATTGGGCCTTGCGGACGTAGACACGGCTGGAATCGCCGTTCCAGACGGCCATCTTGCCCATTTCAGCCTCGCGCGCTTGGCCGATGCGTAGCGGCGACTCGAACACGATGAGCAACTCATTATCGCCTGGCAGCAAAAGTGCCTGGACGGGAACACGATGGGCAAGGAACATGTTGTCACTGACGAGAATCTGGCGCTCATTGAGCCAAACAGTCGCGCAGGTATCTAGCCCACCAATGCACAACGTCGTCTCGCCGTGCGCCCTATCGTCCGGCGACCACGAGAACCGGCAGCGGTATAACCAATCAGACTCACCAACCCATTGCACTGCCACCTCGTTCAACGATTGAAAAGGGTCGGGGATGATGCCCAGCGCCAGCAAGTCGCCTTGCACGACGCCGGGAACAGACGCGGGGAGCCAACCCTCCTCCGCCGCAGAATCCTCTTCCAGCGTTTTTGCGAGATCGCGCTGTTTGAAAGACCAACCCTCAACAAGCTCGCGCCGTTGCATCGTGTCCTCTTTTCGCCAGGTGGTTTCTATGTTTTCTGATCATTGATGGGTGATGATAGCAGGCTCAATCCCAGCCAATCCGCGTGACATATCGTGCGCCGAAGAACGCTTCTCGTCAACCTCATGCAATGCGCCCGTTTTTCGACTGGACCGTATTGAGCATACTTGGGTCTGCCGTATCATGTAGGCGTGAACATACGGCCGCGAGTTGGCCAATCACTGCCGACTCAAAGTTATTCTATTGCAACCATGGCGAGTATCTTGACACTGCTCGCTTTCAGCGTCAGAATGCCATCATACCGTGTTGACGGGCATCGAACACGCTCAGCGGAATTGAGGACAGCAGCATGGACGACAAGCTCTTTCGTTCGCTCTCGTGGCGCTCTATTGGGCCGCATCGCGGCGGCCGGGTGGTCGCCGTCGCCGGACACCCCACCGAGCCTGGCACATTCTATTTCGGTGGCTGCGCTGGCGGCGTATGGAAGACCACCAGCGGCGGCGCGCTCTGGGAGATCGTCTCCGACGGATATTTCACGACATCCGCAGTGGGCGCGATTGCCGTAGCGCCATCATCGCCCGGTGTCATCTACGTTGGTACAGGCGAGGCGACGATCCGTGGCAACGTCTCGCATGGTGACGGTGTTTACAAATCCAACGATGGTGGCTCGACGTGGCGTAACGTCGGCCTGGCGGATACGCGCCACATCGGCGCTATCATCGTCCATCCAACGAATCCTGAGATCGCGTATGTAGCGGCACTCGGCCATGCCTGGGGACCGAATGCGGAGCGTGGTGTCTTTCGCACGCGCGATGGTGGCGCATCTTGGCAGAAGGTACTCTTCAAGAGCGAGAACGCTGGCGCGGTTGACCTTGCGATGGACCCGAACCAGCCGGACATTCTCTATGCGACCATCTGGCAGACGCGGCGCTATCCCCATGCGCTGGTCAGCGGCGGCGAAGAGTCCGGTCTGTGGCGCTCGACCGATGGCGGCGATACCTGGGAAGACATCTCGCGCGCGAAGGGGCTGCCATCGAGCGGCATCTACGGCAAGTTAGGTGTGGCGGCCTCGCCCGCACAACCTGGCCGTGTCTGGGCCATTATGGAAGCGGCGGACAAGGATGGTAAGGACGCAGGCGGCCTTTACCGCTCTGAGGATTGGGGCGCGACGTGGGAACGGGTGAACGACAAGATGGACCTGCGCAAACGCCCCTGGTACTACATGCATATCTTTGCTGACCCGCGCGACGCCGACACGGTCTGGATCCTCAACCTGCGCTGCTGGAAGTCGACTGACGGTGGCAAGAGCTTCATCGGGGTTCCTACACCGCATGGCGATAACCACGGCCTCTGGATTGATCCCCGTGACCCGAATCGTATGATCGAAGGCAACGATGGGGGCGCCTGCGTCACGTACGATGGCGGGCGCACGTGGTCCTCCATCCTCAATCAGCCGACCGCGCAGTTCTACCATGTCGTCGCCGACGACGAGGTACCCTACAATGTGTACGGCTCGCAGCAGGACAACTGGGCGATGCGCCTGCCTAGCATTGATTTCGAGGGCGCCATCACCTGGAAGGACTACGTCGAGCCAGGTGGCGGCGAGAGCGGCTATATCGCCATCGGCCGCAAACCACCGCATATGGTGTTTGGCGGCGGTATAGGTACGGGGTCGGGACATGGCCGCTTGATCGCCTGGAATCCCGACACCGGGCAGAAGCGCAACATCACCGTTTGGCCAGAGGTGCATAGCGCCAGCGTAGCCGGTGTCGGCGCAAGCACGCTGAAATATCGCTTCCAATGGACCTTCCCGGTGGAGGTCTCGCAGCACGACCCCGACGCGCTCTACATCTGCTCGAATCACGTCCATCGCTCGACCGACGAGGGTACGAGTTGGGAAGTTATCAGCCCTGACCTCACGCGCAACGACCCGGACCGGCAGGGACCATCTGGCGGGCCAATCACGTACGACAACAGCGGCGCGGAAATCTACTGCACTATCTTCGCCTTCCGCGAATCGCCCCACGAACGCGGTGTCTTCTGGGTCGGCTCGGACGACGGACTAGTCCACATCTCAAGCGACGGCGGCGCCTCCTGGCAGAACATCACGCCGCCCGAGCTGCCTGAGTGGGCGCTCGTCTCCATCATCGAACCGTCGCCACACGACCCCGCGACGGCATATCTCGCCGCGACATGCTACAAAGTTGATGACACCGCGCCCTATCTCTTCAAGACCAGCGACTACGGCGCGACATGGACAAGAATTACCAGCAACCTGCCCGACGGCGCCCTGACACGCGTCATCCGCGAGGACCCCAATCGGCACGGTCTACTCTACTGTGGCACGGAGACCGGGCTGTATATCTCGTTTGACGACGGGGTGAACTGGCAGCCCTTCCAGAGCAACCTCCCGGTGACACCGGTCCACGACCTGATCGTGAAAAACACGGACCTCATTGTCGCCACCCATGGGCGCTCGTTCTGGATTCTCGACGACATCACACCGCTGCATCAGATGGCCGATAGCAACGCGCCAGTTGTCCTCTACAAACCGCGCGACACTCCGCGCTATCGATTCTATGAGTACACCGAAGCTGAAGGCACGCCAGGCTACGTCGATTATCTCATGGCTGGCCCGGTGACGGTGGCTTTCCGTCACGACGAAGACGCCTTTGGCGCGAAGACGCGCAGGCTGATCGACGGCGGCAAGAACCCGCCCGATGGGGTCATCGTTCACTACGCGCTCGCCGAAAAGCCAGAGGACACTGTGGCCCTGACGATCCACGACGCCGAAGGCAACATCATCCGCACATTCACGAGCACGGCGGAGGTCGGCGCGAAACTTCCCACGGAGCCGGGCGCGAACCGGATTGTCTGGGACTTCCGCTGCGAGCCGCCAACCGCATTGGAAGACGACAAGGCCGAGAAGCAGGACCCGAAAGAGAAGGCGGAGGCCCGAATTGCCCTCGAGGGGCTGGCTGCGCGCGCAGTGCCAGGCGAGTATGAAGCACGGCTGACCGTCGGCGACACCACCGTCACCCAGCGTTTCGCTGTGCTGCCGGACCCGCGCCTATCCGTAACGCCAGAGGAGCTTCAAGCGCAATTCGACCTCAAGCGTAAGATCCGCGACGAGGTGGATGAGGCGCATCGCACCATCAACCACATTCGGCGACTCCGCAAGCAGGTGACGTCGTGGGAAGAGCGCGCGAAGGCTGACACAGGCCACGAGAGCATTGTCGAGGCTGCTGGACCGCTCAAGGAGAAGTTCACCGCGCTTGAGGGCCAGCTGATCCATCCCGATCCCGACAAACCTCAGCCTGGCCCGGCGCGCATCAAAGAGAAGCTGGCCACGTTGAGCGAGATGATCGATGAATCGGACGACGTCCCAACGCAGGGCGCACTCGAGGTCTTCGCGGCGCTCAGTGACCAGGCGGCTACTGTCCGACGCCAGTTGCAAGAGCTGCTCGACGGCGATGTGGCCGCATTCAACAAACTCGTACAGACATCTGGCCTGCCAGCCGTCGGCGAGTGATACAACGAGATAAGTGACAGTAACTGCGGCAGTTCGTCATCGGGCGCTGGGAGGCTTGCTATGGAACGCAGCGCCCGATGACGCCTTGTGCGCTAAATCCGCGAAGAAAGCTCAGGTAAGGAGGGGACATGGCGCGTGTGCTCGTGCAAGGGAGCCTCAACGTCGATCACGTGGCCCAGATCCCCCACCTTCCGACTCCCGGCGAGACCGTCCTTGGCGAGGCTTTTGATATTTTCGCGGGAGGCAAGGGACTCAACCAGGCCATCGCAGCGCGCCGTCTCGGCGCGGATGTCCGCTTGATTGGATGCATCGGTCAGGATCATCTCGGCGACCTTCTGCACGCGACACTTGTGGCCGATGGCGTGGAGACCTCGCACGTCACGCGACAGGCACGATTCGGGACGGGTGTGTGCTGCGTTCTGGTGGGAATCGCTGATGGGCAGAACATGATTGGCAGCATCCGTCAGGCCAATATGGCGCTGGACGCCGTCATGGTCGACGCCGCCTTTGACCAGATCGCCGCCGACCCTGCCGAGGCGCGCCCGAGCGTCTTTCTGGCGCAATGCGAGACCGAAGTGGGTGGCGTCGTGCGTGGCCTTCAGCGAGCGCGAGACCTACGCATGACTACTATCCTGAACCTTGCGCCGGTTCCTCAGGTCTCGCTCGACGAACGTCTCTTTCGGATAGCTGACGTTCTCATCGTCAATGAGATTGAGGCGGGCCTTCTTACCGGGATGACCGTCGATGGGTTTGCTCCCGCGGCACTCGCGGCACAAGCACTCTTACAGCGTGGTCCGAGGCAGGTGGTAATCACCCTTGGAGCGTTGGGAGCAACACACTGCACGCGAAATGACGCAGAAGCCGACCGTGCGACCGCGATAGCTCACCGTAATTGGCCCGCGTACGCTGTCCGCGCGGTGGACGCAACCGCCGCAGGTGACGCGTTCTGTGGAGCATTCGCCAGCAAAGTGGCTGAGGGTTTGGCTGTAGACGAAGCGATGGCATTCGCCCTCGCGGCGGGCGCTCTGACCGCGACTCGGCCAGGCGCGGCTCCCTCTCTACCCACACGCCTGGAAGTCGAAGCTATGCTGAAGGATCAGCCTCGATAAAGAAAACAGACTCAATGCGGATGCATCAAGTCTGCATTGACCCTCCCCATGGCTCAAACCAGGGGATTCCTGGGCTGCTCACCGCGAACCAGACAGACCAGAGTCCGCTGTGACCGTCTTACACGAGCATTGGTGGCTTGGTTGTCGTCACCGCTCCACAGGCGTAGATTCCCGCAGGTCCTGCGGTATATGATGCAGTATACCACAAACAAGGGCTCGCTTCTATTCCCAGCTCTCAAGGATGGGGTCTTACGCTCGGTTAGATAACGAGCAAATTCTGGCGGACCCGACGGGATTCGAACCCGCGGTCTCCGGCGTGACAGGCCGGCGTGTTAGGCCGCTACACTACGGGTCCCTGCCCACCAATCAACCGATTGGCACGGCACGTCGGAATATACCACAGCCGCAGCCGGGCTGTCAACATGCGCGCGCCCTCACTCGGTCATTTTCCGGGCCAGCGTATCCACCTCAGACGCTTGCAGGCCGAGGACGCGGTCATCGCCGCGACGCACGGTGTAGCGCCGTTCGTCGGTATGCTCGAAGAGGGCCAGCATGTATTTCCGCGTCGTCCCCAGTAGATCGCGCGCATCGGCCACTGTCAGCGATTCGTGGGTTCTCAGATGCTCCACCATTCGCCGTAGCGCTTCAACATAGGCCGAGCGTTCCAGCAGCACCGAATCGTTGAGTCGCACCAGCACGCCTTGCTCGACCAACAGTGCCGTGACCTCCGCACCCAGCGCATCCTCCACCTCGAGCCGTGTCGGCGGAGCGAACGGCTCCTGGCGAAAGCGCGCCAGCAACGCATCAACCGCCTGCTGCTGCTGTGGGGTCAGGTGGGGCGCGTGGTCCGGCATACAAACGAACGCGCCACGGCCACTATGCGTCTCCGCAAGCGTACCCATCGCCACCAATCGCGCCAGAGCCTCTGTACCTTCGCGTGACGTCAGACGGAGGCGGGAGCGCCACTCCTCGCGCGGCATGCCAGCGCGGAGCGGATACTGGCGGTGGTAGTCTTCGACCAACCGGGCCGCGTCATCAGACAACCGCTGCAACTGGTCGGCAGCGAAGAAGAGTGAACCAGCGGATACAACGTCCCCTCGC
>JAICKD010000144.1 GCA_025928125.1 Ktedonobacterales bacterium | reverse complement strand
GCCTATCGGTCTGCTTCGTGTCTGGGAGGGATGTCGCTGATTGGTGTTGATGCAGAGCCACGTGAGAACCTCCGTGAGTTAGCTGAGATAGCGGTGTTATCTTCATTCATAGCGTAGCGCATCGGCGGGCGCGATCCGACCAGCCTGCCAGGCGGGTATCAGCGCCGCCACGGCTGAAGCCGCAATCGCCGCGCCACAGATGATCGCCAGTTCTCCCCATGGCACGATCAACGTCAGATTTGTTGTGATGGAGGCGAAGAAGTCCACGGCAAAGAGATTGCGGCAGAGAACTAGCCCGAGCGCCAGCCCTAACCCAGCGCCCACAACCCCGATGAGCAGCGACTCGATAAAGAACATCACCTGTACATGCGAGCGTCTGAATCCCAGCGCCCGCAGCATGCCGATCTGCTGACGCCGCTCGACCACGGCCCGCGACCCGGTCACTGCCAGCGCCGCCATGCCCACTAACAATGTCAATCCGACCAGCCCGACGAGCACGCGGCTGATAAAGACCTGTGGGCCATTCACACTCAGGAGCACATCCTGGAGCACGGTCGTCTCGAAGCCGTTTTCTAGCAGCGCGGAACCCAGCGCCAGCGCCTCGTTATGGGCGTCCACGCCGGGACGAACGCCGAAGTAGTAGTATTCATTGCCAAAAGGCCGCAAGCCGCGCTCGATGGGCGCAAAGGTGGCGGGCGATCCGAGCAGCCCGTAGATTTGCGCGTGAACGTTGTTGACTACGCCAATGACTCTCACCTTGCTCACCGATTGCCCACGCAGGTCGCCGACCCAGAGCGTGGTAGGTGCGATGGTCCCTGGCTCCAGCGCGATGTCGCGCAGGCTCACGTGATACTGGCTTACCAGCGTCGGATCGCTGGCGAGCAGGGCGATTGCGGAAAACCCACCCTCCACGGTGACACTCGTTGTGGGCTGGTTCAGCGCTTCAAGGCTCGAAAGGCCCGGAAGCCCCGCGGCGAGCGGCGGGCCGAGAAACTGCGATGCGCTCATGGGTGCAGGCTCACCCAACCCCAGCGTGGCGAGATCCCCCGGACTGAGCGCGCTGGCGTCGATGACTACGTCGCCGGGATGGGTCTTGACATCATGCCAAACGTCGGCGTCTGAGGCATATCCCTGCGCGCGGGCGGCCAATGGTAGCCCTGTACCATCGAGAAAAGCGCCGTCGATCTCTGACGCGGGATAGACACGCCACCCGGCGTTCAGCGCGCCAGGCTGAATCACCCCCAGCGGCACAGGCGTTGCCGAGCTAATCGCGTCCATCGCATCAAAGGTGGCGGGAGCCTGGGCGCGCACGTCTCGCGAGAGCGCGCTGACGCCGCCAACTGGCTGGAAGAGCGGCTGCCCGGCAATATCATATCCTGACGCCAGTTGTGGGACATTATCGTAGCTCTTCGTGGTTGAGGCGGCGATGCAGGCCATCACAATCATGGTGAAACAGACGAGCGAGAAAAGCGCAAGCCCGATTCCTGTGCGAAAACGATGAAAGGCTGGATAGAGCAGCGCGACCGAGGTCACATGCCGCAGGCGTCCGACCTGAGTGAGCAGCCAGGTGACCGGCTTCAGCAGCAGATCGAGGTTGGGCGCCAACGCAATGACCGCGCCGAAGACCATCATCATGCCAGCCACGAAGACGAGCGGAATGCCACCGGTAAAGCGTGGTATCCCCAGGCTCTGCAGCGCATCGAACGGCAGCGACCAGTAGAGCGCCAGCCCACCGCCAAGCGCCAGCGCCGCGAGACGATCTGAGCGCTCAGTCGCGCGATTCATGGTACGTGCCGCTGTGGCTGGAAACCGCCAGCGGGCCAGCAGCGCGATTGTCGCCAGGATGATCCAGCGCAGGAGCAGTACGACGCCAATTGCCGAGACCGAAAGACCAATGGCGAAGAGCAGCCCATCGAAGTTTTCAGCGGCGAAGCGGAGCAGCAAGATACCCATGATGATAGGCACGAAGCCGGTCGTGAGCAAACTTTGCAGTAATTTGCCCCACACCAGCAGACGATTGCCAGTTGGAGCCATTGAAGGCGTGATGCTCGCGAGCGCCTGACGCGCCAGGGAGATGACACCTGGATGGGGCGCTGGCGGCTCTGGCAGGTCGCGCAGGGCCGCTGCGACGGTCATCCTGCTGATATTCCAGGCGGCCAACAGAATCGTCGCGAGGGTAAAGAGCGCGCCCAGACAGAACGCGGTCACCATCCCGCCAGGCTGTATGCCGAACTGAAGTGGAAAGCCCAGCCGCGCGATGATCGGGCTGACCAGCGCGACGATCAGGACGCCCAGGCCAAGCCCGGACGCAATGCCCAGCACAGCGGCGGCGACGTCGTAAGCCGCTCCCTCGAAGAGCAGCATGATGACCACATGCGAGCGGCGCATCCCCACGGCGCGCGCCATCCCCAGTTCAGCGCGACGCTCAGCCGCCAGCAGGGAGAAGATGAGAAAGATGAGCAGCAGACCAATGGCGAAGGCGAAGAGCGTAAACAGGGTCAGGATGCGCCCGAAGATATCCTGAGCGCGTAGCGAAAGCGCGACGCCGTCGGCCTTCACGGTATGCGCCGCCAGAAAGCCAGGGAGCGTGTAACGGAGCGTATCAGCGATGCCATCGCTATACCCCACGCCGCTTAGCCCATTGCCGATGTTGGCGATATAGATGACATTCACCGCATTGCTCACCTGCATCACATGTGAGAGCGCGGGCATCGTCAGTAGGATGGTTGGCGCGTCGCCGAGCAGTCCTCCCGTCACGGCGCCAGCGACGGTGAAGGTATAACGGTTACCAGGCCAGCGATCCGAGTAGAGATATATAGTGTCGCCAGTATGCGCGTTGAGGAGTTGCGCTGTGCTGCGGTTGAGCAAAATCTGATTATCGCGCAGAGTGGTGGGTGATATCGCCGCGCCGGTATTAGCGTCGCTGAACGCTGTGAGTGGGCCAGCGCCGACGTCATCGATGGCCAGCGCCGTGACCCCGCCGCGCACCTGACGCGCCGTCTCATCGGCGACCAGCACGTTGGACAGCGTCAGCGCGGGCGCAATCCCCGCCACATGACCATTGCTGGCAAGCGCATCGCGCACCTCATCGCCAAATGCGGCTGAAAATGGGGCCATCGAGCCGCCGCGGCGGACAACCTGCTCGTCGATGCGGCCGAGGTTGTAGACGGCAACACTCTTGACGGCGAGCACAATCGTATCGTCAATGGCAATGGCAGAGGCGACGAAGGCGGTCGCCAGCATCAGGCCGAAGACAACCAGCGCTGTGCGCAATTTGCGGCGTGGCACATTGCGTAGCCCGATGCGGAGCAGGTGCGGCGTGCGCGTCGCCTGCCAGATGAGCAACAGCGCGACAAGGGCCGTCGCGATGGCCAGCGGCCCGGCAACGGAGTCTGGTGAGAACTCGAAGACGCTGTTCATGGCGCCCCCGTCGTTGCCAGAAGCGTCGGTAGTAGCGGCCTGATCTGCGAGAAAAAGACCTCTGCCAGCCGCTTTGCGCCTTCTGTGGACGGATGGAGGCCGTCGCCAGCGATGTACTCTGGATGGGCGGCCAGCTCATTCCAGTTAGCGTAGAGGTCCACCAATGATGCGCCTGTCGCGGCCACTGCCTGTCCGATAGCCGTGTTCCAGCGGGAAATCGTCGCCTGGAGCGCTGTCTGGTCGTAGCCCGCGAAGAAGGAGAGCAGCGTAAGATCAGGGATATTACCCACGAAGACCCGGGCGTGGGTCTGCTGCTGAAGCGACCGCAGGAGCGCCTCAAGCTGCGTTTCATACTCCTGGGCGGAGACTGACTGCACAATATCGTTGACGCCAAGCCAGACGGTCACCAGCGATGGTTTGGCATCAAGGGCGACGGGCAGTTCCGTCCGCCGCGCCTCCGCCACCGTCTCGCCCGGAATGCCCAGGTTGATGAGGTGAGTGTCCGCTCCTAGCAGATGCGACAGCACCGTCGGCCAGTTATCTTTGGCGGGGTCATCGGTACCAACGCCGAAGGCATCGGATGCGCCAATGGCCACGTAGGTCAAGTCGCGCTGGCTGCTGGCGAGTTGGTGGACCGTTGCGGCGGGACGTGGAGTTGGCCCGCACGCGACAAGCAGGGCGGCAAACGAGAGTATCGACATGGCAATGACTCTGAGGCGTATATTTCTGTGCGCGCGAGACCGCTGTTCTGGCTGGTGTGGCATGGGATCTGCTCTCCGTCGCGGGATAGCCGAGACCTGTGGCTGGTCTTCCTTCCGACGATTGAGCATACGACAAACTTACGCGCCCTTGTCACGGACTATCGCGACTATTGCGCCTGCCAGCCATTCGCGGCGAAGGTCGCCAGTGTCTGCTGGTCGCCGGGAACGTAGGTGACAATCGAGTAGTCCGAGGCGCCGCTGAAGACGGTGACCGATGTCCGCAGCGTCAGCGACCCCAGCCGCGAGTGGCGCATTTGAAAGACAAAACTGGCGGTTCCCCAGCCGGGATCCGACGAGTCGGCAATGCGACGAAAGTCGGGCAGCGTACGTAGCGAACGCCAGAGGGAGCGGTATTCCGGCAGGTAGGTGAGCGAGCGCGTGTTGTGCTTGAACTCCGCCAGCAGTCGGCGCGCCAGCTCTTCCCACGGACGAAAGCGCGCGCGATACTTTGGATCGAAGACGATAGTGAGCAATTGAGTGCTTTCGGACGGCGTGGGCGAGAGATTCAACTCGAACAGCTCATGCGCCGGGGTGTTCCAGGCGCTGATATGCCAGAGGCGGTCGAGACTATGCGCCGGGAACGCACTATTCCGCACCAGCAGTGCCGCCAACTCGCGCTGATCGAGCAGATCGAGCGTATCGTTTTCCTCATCCAGGTAGCTGCCGGTGAGATGCGCAAATGCCTGCGACAGCAGCAGGCGATCCTCGCCATGCAAGTCGAGCGCGCGCATAATCGCCCGGACGGAGCGTACCGATGGAGCGAGACGCTTGCCGGTCTCCAGGTGGTAGATATATGTGCGTGAGAGCCGCGCCGCGCGTGCGAGTTGCCCCTGCGACAGCCCATGCTTGCGCCTCAGGAAGCTGACGACATCGCCAAACGCGGCGTTCGCAGGCAGTTGTTGCTGGTCTGGCTGTGGAACGCGCATCAGTTACACTGCCTTCCTGAAACCCATTCGCAAAGTTGTTAGCTGGGGTCTAGTATACCGTATTTGAAACGTTAGCTGGCTACACGCCATTCGTCAGTCGCAGATTCTATAATTAGGGCTATATTGCCGCCACGATCCGATCCACAAAGAGGTGTTTTGGCGATGGACGATGAGCGTCAGGCAGATCAAGTACATGCGGAGGCGCAAGTACCCGTACGCGACGGTTCAAGCGACGACGCGCTCTCAGCATATGTGAAGCGCCCATGGCAGGCCCACTATTCAGCGAGCGTACCCGCGACGGTCAGCGTCCCTGAGCAGCCACTAACGTGGATGATCGACGAGGCGGCGCGAAAATATGGGGCAAATATCGCCGTCGAGTATTACGGCACGCGGTTGACCTACCTCCAACTGGCCTCGCTCGTCGAACGCTTTGCCCGCGCACTGGTGCGGCTGGGCATCAAGCGTGGCGACCGCGTCTCGATCTGTCTGCCGAATACACCGCAGTTTCCCATCGCATTCTATGGCGCGCTCAAGGCAGGCGCGGTGGTCGTGCCGACGAATCCGCTCTATACCTCGCCGGAACTGGAACACCAGCTCAAGGATTCCGGCGCGCGGGCGATTGTCATGCTCGATCAGTTCTATCCAGCATTTGCCTCCATCCGCGAACACACCCCAGTCGAGCACGTCATCCTGACGAACGTCGCCGACTACTTCCCACCGCTGCTAGCGCTTGGCTACAGGGTTGCGCAGGCCCGCGAGCAGCGCGGGAAGCCGAAAATTGATATGAAAGCCTTCCGCGCCCAGCCTGGCGACCACACATTCCTGGATATCATCGGGCCTTCGCACGGGCGACACGGGTTTGAGGTATTCGCCCTTCCAGAGCCAGCGGCGCCTGATGATCTCGCGGTGCTGCAATATACCGGTGGGACTACTGGTGTGGCGAAGGGCGCGATGCTCTCACACCGGAACCTGCTGGCGAATGCGTTGCAGTGCTGGGCATGGAATGACCTGCCCACTGGCTCGCATCACATCTCGCTCTGTGTCGCGCCATTTTTCCATGTCTACGGGCTGACCGTCGCCATGAACCTGACGATCTACAGCGGCTCGACGATGGCGCTGTTGCCACGCTTTACGGTGAAAGACACGCTCAAGGCGATCAAGAAATATCGCCCCGACCTCTTCCCTGGCGTTCCGACGATGTATCTGGCGCTGGCGCGTGAGGTCGAGAAGACGAAGCAGGATCTCAGCTCGATCCAGGTCTGCATCAGTGGCTCCGCGCCGCTGCCGAAAGAGGTGCAGACGCGCTTCGAGGCGGTCTCGGGCGCACGCGTCGTCGAGGGCTACGGGCTGACTGAGGCCTCGCCCGTGACGCACTGTAATCCCGTCTTTGGCGAGCGGCGCATCGGCACGATTGGCCTGCCGCTCCCCGACACCGACAGCGCTATCTATGACAGCGAGCGCGGCGGGTTCGTCGCGCCGGGAGAGTCGGGAGAGATCGTCGTGCGCGGGCCGCAGGTGATGCAAGGCTACTGGCAGCGCCCCGACGAGACGGCCGGGGTCATGATGGACGGCTGGCTGCGTACCGGCGATATCGGCGTGATGAGCGAGGACGGCTATTTCACCATTGTCGACCGGGTGAAGGATATCATCATCGCCAGCGGCTACAAGGTCTTCCCTCGCGACGTGGAGGAGGCGCTCTTCGCGCACCCCGCCGTGCAGGAGGCAGCGGTGATTGGTGTGCCGGACGCCTATCGCGGCGAGACGGTGCGCGCCTATATCGTATTGAAGCCGGGCCAGCACGCGACAGCCGAGGAATTGACCGACTATTGTAGCGAGCGCCTGGCGATCTACAAGGTGCCGAAGCAGTTCGTCTTCCGCGACGAGTTGCCCAAGAGTCTCATCGGCAAGGTGATCCGGCGCGTGCTGCGCGACGAGGCGATTGCCGAGATGAAGACCACCACGACGGAGCAACCGACAAGCTAGCACAGCATCTTCAGTAGTGTGTATTGAGGCGGTAAGCGGACCCATTGATGGGATGAGCACGGGACAAAGGAGACAGGACCATGGCAACAGAGTCGAAGGCCGAGACGGGGGCCAGTTACCTCATGACGCCTGTGACGGAGGCGCATTTCCTCACAGCGGAGAAGCTGAACGACGAGCAGCGCGATATCCAGCAGTCGGCGGCAACCTTTGTCGCGCGTGAGGTGACGCCGAAGTCGGATGAGATCGACGCGCAGGAGCCGGGGTTGATGCCGTCGCTGGTCAAGCTGGCGGGCGAGCAGGGCCTGCTGATGATCGATGTGCCGGAGGAGTACGGCGGCGCTGATCTCGGTCTGGTCGTCAGCAGCCTGGTGGCGAGCGAGATGCGCCAGGCCTCGTTCGCCGTGG
>JAICKD010000867.1 GCA_025928125.1 Ktedonobacterales bacterium | reverse complement strand
CCGCTCCTGCTGTATCCGCCATACCAGTCCATCTCACGCTATGCCACCCGAAACACCCGCTGGGCAGCGCCCTGTACATGATACCGCGTGGAGCTACGGCGCGGTTGCCGGAAATCTGCTCCTACCCTTGCCAGGTACGTTACCATGGAAAAGTGGGAAGTTGGTAGCGTATTAAAGAGAGCGACATGGCGGAGACTGGCGCCGAGGTGAGCGCGGCGAATCGCTCGTTTACCCAGCAGGAACAGCGCGAGGCGGCGGAGTTCGTCCTGCGGCTGGGCAACGCATTGCTCCAGGCGGGTTACCCCATCAACCAGATCGGCGAGTTGCTACTGGCGCTCTCGCACTCGCTGGACCTGCCGCAGCCCCAGGTCTATGTGACGCCGACCGTCATCGAGGTGACCATCGGCCCGCTCACACACCAGCATCGCGCGCTGCTCGTCACGACGCCGGGCGATGTCAACCTCGGCCATCTCACCCAACTGGACGCCATTGCCCGCTCCGTCGCCGCAGGAAAGCTCACCCCGCGCGACGGCATCGCTCGGCTGGAGGCGCTCTCCGCCGCGCCACCACTGCATAGCGCGCTGCTGGTCGGCGTCGCCTATGCGCTGACGGCGGCGGCGTTTGCGCGGACGCTGGGCGGCGGCCTGCGCGAGATTCTGGTGGCGGCGCTAGTGGGCGGGGTGACGGGCGCACTGTCCGTCCTCGCGCATCTCTTCACGCGCCTCCAGCGCATCTTTCCGCCACTGGCCGCATTCGTCGCCAGCTTCATGGTCACGGCGTGGGCGGCGCGGGTGACGCCGGTCTCAGGCGATCTGGTCACGCTGGCGGGCCTCTTCGCGCTGCTCCCCGGCTTCACCCTGACCGTGGCGCTGGAGGAGTTGGCCTCGCGCGACCTCGTCTCCGGCACAGTGCGCCTGACCTCGGCGTTCATCACGCTCTTTGGGCTGATTCTGGGCGTCGCGCTCGGTCGCCAGTTTGGCGCGCGGCTGTTTGGCGACGTTAGCCCGGCGACTCCCGAGACGCTGCCCGCGTGGACGTATGTGGTGGCGGCGCTGGTGGCCGGGGTGGCGTATACGCTCTGGCTCCAGGTCGAGCGGCGCGATATCGTCTGGGTTGTGCTGGCCTGCCTGATTGGGGCGCTGGCGGCGCGGGCTGGCGTGATGGTGCTGGGGCAGCAGCTAGGCGCGTTCGCGGCGGCGCTGGCGGTTGGACTCGCCAGCAACTTCTTCGCGCTGGCGACGGGACGACCGGCGGCGGTGATGCAGGTACCGGGGCTGATCGTGCTAGTGCCGGGCAGTATCGGCTTACAGAGCTTCCAGGCGCTCTTCACCGCGCAGACGGTGGTGGGCATCCAGGCGGCATTCCAGATGTTCCTGACAGCGATTGCGCTGGTCTACGGCATCTTCGTCGCCAATCTGCTGCTACCCTCGCGCCATCCGCTACGCACGCTCTTCGACGTGGTCAGCCGCATCGAACAGACGGTGCTACCGCGCGGCGGGAAAGGCGAGAAGCGAAGGCGGGGGTGAGAAGTGCTATACTAGGGACGTTATCCCGAAATATCTCCCAGGGAGGAGAGCATTATG
>JAICKD010000784.1 GCA_025928125.1 Ktedonobacterales bacterium | reverse complement strand
GATGTGATACAATATGGGGTAGCCGCTGAAGCGCCCGGCCCAATCGGGGCCTGACAATAGCAGCGACGAACAGCGGGGCGACGAGCGCCCAGGAGAACCCATGAAAGCCGGAATCCATCCCGAATACGTCGAGGCGACAGTGACGTGCGCCTGTGGCAACACCTTTACCATTGGCAGCACGAAACCGGTCCTCAAGGTGGATGTGTGCTCGAAGTGCCATCCATTCTACACGGGCCAGCAGCGCATTCTCGATACCGCTGGTCGCGTCGAGCGTTTCCGCAAGCGCTTCAATCTCAACGAGGAAGAGGCATAGTCCTCCGCATTCCTCGGTGACCTATACATCGTGTCAGGCGCGGGCCAATCTGGCTCGCGCCTGTTTTGTCTTTCCATGCCTGGCCGTCTCGCTCCAAATTGGACACGCACAATCTTATGGATGCGCTACAATGGGTTGGCCAGACTCGCACAGGCACGCAACGGCGGCAGAAGCGGGCAATTGGAGTGAGACATATAGCGAGACGACGCGAGACAGGCAGGGAGAAGAGCGCGTGGCGAAGTTTTATTATGGCGGGCAGGCCGTCATCGAGGGCGTGATGATGCGCGGGCGGCGTTCGGCGGCGGTGGCCGTGCGCCAGCCAACCGGCGGCATTCTGCTACACGAGGAGATGCTTCCGAAGCGCGTCTATGGGGCGAAGGTGGCGACGTGGCCGTTCGTGCGCGGCGTGCTGCTGCTCTGGGATATGCTCGTACTCGGCACGCGCATGATGCTCTTCGCGTCGTCGGTTGCCATGCCAGACGATGAGACCAACACCGCCAGTACAGTCGATAAGAGCAGCCTCACCGAGAGCAAGCCATTGCCCACTGCGGAGCCCGGCACAGTCGCCGAGACGAATGGCGCGCTCCAGGGCGCCGATGGACGGCTGATCGTGACGCTCGTGTTTTCGCTGGCATTCGCGCTCGCCCTCTTCTTTCTGGTACCGCTAGGTGTCGTTGGCCTCGTCAGTCGCTGGCTGCCAAATGACTGGTCCGGCCTCGTGCTGGAGGGCGCGCTCCGTCTTGGCCTGTTGATCGGCTATATGTGGCTGATTGGGCGGCTGCCTGATATTCAGCGCGTCTTCGGGTATCATGGCGCGGAGCATAAATCGATCAACGCGATGGAGGCGGGCGATCCGCTCGATGTCGCGCACGTGCGGGCGGCTTCGCGTGTACACGTTCGCTGCGGCACCGGATTCCTGTTGATTGTCGTGGTCGTCTCGATCCTTGTCTTCGCGGTGCTGGGCAATCCCCCTATTGCCTGGCGCATCCTCTCGCGCATCCTGCTGGTGCCGGTCATCGCCGCGATTTCGTATGAGCTGCTGCGGCTGGGCGCCGCCTACTATCGCTTCCGCATCGTCCGGTGGCTGATGGCGCCGAGTCTCGCGCTCCAGGGGCTGACGACCCGCGAGCCGGACGACAGCCAGATCGAATGCGCCATCGTCGCACTGGAACGGGTTCTGCGGACCGATGGTGTCGAGAAGCCACAGACACAGCCCGTCGCCTGACATGACCGTGACCACGATAGCGCCCTTACCCAGTTCTCAGGGAGATATAATTGATGCCAACCAACGCCGACGGCCCGCGGATACAAGACGCGGCCGCGGATGCCGCGACCGATGATGCGGCTAACGACGAGCCTGCGGTCCCGCCAGTGCTGAGCGGCAAAAGCATGCTGCGTAAGGGTTTTCTGCGCTGGCTGCTCACTGGCTCGATTCGCCTGCTGTACCGCTTCTGGACGCGAATTGCCGCCCGCATATTCCCGGAGGATTCGCGCCGCGCCGCCTTCGCCACTCGTATCGGCATTCCGCTTCCCGACCAACTCAATATGAGCTGGATTACTCAGCATCTCGCCGTCGGCGGACGCATCCTCCCCGCCGACATCCCACGGCTGGCGCGCACAGGCATCACCCGTGTGGTGGATACACGCTCCGAGCACAAAGACGATGCTGATGCGCTGGGTCGCGACGGCATAAAGCTCCTCTATTTGCCCACGCCCGATACCACG
>JAICKD010000270.1 GCA_025928125.1 Ktedonobacterales bacterium | reverse complement strand
GGCAGAGCAGTGGTTTTGTAAACCTCAGGTTGCGGGTTCGAGTCCCACCATCGGCTCCCAGATCACTCCTCTGAATTCAAGCGGCTCCCGGCAAACGCCCGGACAGCCGCTTTGCTTCTTGTGGCCAATTTGCCCAGAACGCGCCCGCGCAGCCGCCGTATGTGCCACTATGGCTTCTATCGCCTCGTATGTATGGCATCATCCGCGCGTCATATGTGCGAGAGCGCATAGCAGCCTACCCGGCATGTTGTCTGAGCGGGAAGCGGGAAAGGGGTGAACCGATGCGGCGGCGTGTCTCGCTACTGATTATTTGGGGACTCGTGCTGAGCATGGCGGCTACTGCCTGCGGCTCGTCGACGACGAAGACCCAGCCCACAGCAACGGCGACCCATGGCGGCTCGAACGCGACGACCACGCCCGGCAAGCCGCTTGGACCCGGCGATGTTCACCTCCAACCCTTCGTGACGGGACTGCAAAGCCCAGTCTATCTCACCTACGCGCCGGGGCAGTCCGACCGCGTCTACGTCGTAGAGCAGTCGGGGCGTGTCATGGTGGTTGGGATGGACGGCACGGTGCGCGCGCAGCCGTTTCTGGATGTTCACCAGTTGATCTCCACTGGCGGCGAACGCGGCCTGCTGAGCATCGCCTTCCACCCAGACTACGCGCGGAATGGCTACTTTTTCGTGGACTATACCGCCACGGATGGGACTGTGACCGTCGTGCGCTACCATGTCTCGCGGAATGATCCCTATCGCGCCGATCCGTCGAGCGCGCAGATCATCCTGACCGTGGCGCACCCGGTCTCGAATCACAATGGGGGGCTGCTGCTCTTTGGCAGCGGCGGATATCTCTACATCGGAATTGGCGACGGCGGATCTGGCAACTCGGCCAATGGCCAGCGGAAGAACACCTTGCTAGGGAAGATCCTGCGCATCGATGTGGACCATACCTCGGCGGGCCGACAGTACGCCATTCCATCTGACAACCCATTCGCCAACCAGGCGGGTGCGCGCCCCGAGATTTGGGCGTATGGGCTGCGGAATCCCTGGCGCTTCAGCTTTGACCGTAGCGCCCACGACCTCTATATCGGCGACGCAGGCCAGAATGAGTTCGAGGAGATTGATTACCAGCCCGCCGCGAGCAAGGGCGGCCAGAATTACGGCTGGGCCATCTACGAGGGCAATAGCTGCTATGCGGGTGGCGGCGCCTGCTCAACTGGCGGGCTGACCGCTCCTGTCGCGACCTACGGGCATGAGGGTGGCAACTGCGTCGTCGTCGGCGGCTACGTCTATCGCGGCCAGAAGTATCCCAGCCTGACGGGCGCCTATTTCTATGGCGACGATTGCAGCGGCCGGATGTGGAGTTTCCCGGCGGCTGATGCGCGCGATGGCCATGGCGCCGCTCAACAGATACTGGATACGCAACTCTTGATCTCGTCGTTCGGCGAAGACGCTTCCGGCGAGCTCTACGTCGTCAGTCTGGATGGCAACATCTCGCGCGTCACCGGATGAGAGGCTATTGTCTATATATCGCTGCTGGCCGTGTCATGATCTCCCCTGGATGGCGCGGTCAAGCAGTGAAAGCAGCTCCCCATACCAGGGCTAGGAAAATACCCACCCTTCGGCCAGCCCAAAAACCCCCTGGCGGACTCACCCTTCATGCGGGGCGCTTCCAAATCGCTTCGTCTACGCTGATAGGAGCGTCCCCCCGCACTCTGCTTCGAGAAACGCATAACACCAAACGACAGCCCCATGCAGAGGTTATCGGACGCATGACGGTGGGAGCCGACACCGATATGAGAGCAAATCACAGGAGAGGGAGCACCCCCATGGTTACCAAAGTGCAGGCAACCGCCAAAGAAGCCGCGCAGGAGACCACGCAGCCCGCAGCGCCGGTTCCAGTCGATTCCCGCAGGCAAGTCGCGGATTTTAAGTCGTTGACCGTGGAGGAACGCATGGAGCGCGGGCGTGGGTTGCGCGCCAGAGTGCCACGCAGCAGCCATGCATTCTGGGCCGAGACTCCGGATCGCCCTGATCCGGTCGCGCTGCTCCAGTCGCAGGAGGTGACGCGCGAACAAGATCTGATCCCCATCCGACACGCGCGCATGCGCGTCTCGGCGTTTGCCTTCTATCGCGGATCGGCCATCGTGATGGCCGAAGACCTGGCGCGGACGCCAATGACGGGCATACGGACGCAGCTCTGCGGTGATGCGCATATCTCCAATTTCGGGCTGTACGCCTCGCCTGAGCGCACCCTGCTTTTCGATATCAACGACTTCGACGAGACGCTGCCAGGACCATGGGAGTGGGATGTCAAACGCCTGGCCGCCAGCGCCTATATCGCCGGTCGGGGCAACGGCTTCACCGAGGTG
This sequence comes from Ktedonobacterales bacterium, assembly GCA_025928125.1. GTDB lineage: Bacteria > Chloroflexota > Ktedonobacteria > Ktedonobacterales > JADMIN01 > DAHUXT01. The sequence continues at coordinate 3,210 of JAICKD010000270.1, read as the reverse complement.
GAATGCCGCGAGGCCAGCATTGCCGCCGTGCGTTCGTATCGGCTGCGTATGGCCCAGTTCGCTACGATGGGATTCCTGGATGCATGGTATTCCCACGTCACTGCCGACGATCTGCTCGCACTCATTCAGGATCAGAAAACGCAGAAGCGTGCACAGAAGGTGCTGGGCAAGACCCGCCTGCGCAACAGCATCCAGGCGCTTTCGAAGCTGACTGAGGAAGTGAATGGACAGCGTATCATCGCCAATGATCCCCCGCTCGTCATGCGTATTACGGCGGAAACGATTGGGGATCAGTTGCAGGGGCTGTTCGAGACGTACATGGGGACGTTGCGTGGCGCACAGCGCCGCCTGCTCGAACGCTATCGCGTCGTCGATTTCGCGAGCAAGGTGGTTGGCGTGGGCAGCGTCGGCACGCGCTGCTTCATCTTGCTGTTGCTCGGACGCGACGACGATGATCCACTCTTCCTCCAGGTCAAGGAGGCGCCGCCGTCCGTGCTGGAGCGGCATCTGCCCAAGACCGAGTTCAAGCAGCAAGGCGAGCGCGTGGTATCCGGTCAGGAGCTGATGCAGGCTGCATCCGACATCACCCTTGGCTGGCTCCGCGGTCCCGAACGCGACTTTTATGTGCGGCAACTCCGTGACATGAAAGGCTCGGTCGAGATCGAGAATCTGACGGCGACGCAGTTGCAGTTCTGGGCGGAGGTATGTGGCTGGGCATTGGCGCGCGCCCACGCGCGCTCGGGCGACCCCGCCGAAATCGCGGGCTATCTGGGAGCGAGTGACACCTTTGATCGCGCCGTCGCCACGTTCTCCGAGGCCTATGCGAACCAGGCCGAGCGTGACTATCACGCCCTCCTGGCGGCCATTAAGTCCGGGCGCATCATCGCCGCAACCGCGGGCGTCTGATGTGAGTTCCGGCTGGGTGGTTGGTGTTCGGATCCTCCCGGACGCCAACCACCCGACTCTTTCCGCTCAACGGAGCCTTCCAGAAATATCCGCCGCAAGGCGACTGCTGGCCTGGTATTCCTGTCCTCTCCACTCCTCTTGATGAAGAAACCAGGCGATCCTCATGCCCTGGTTCATCACGCTCCTTGTGCATTCACTGCGTCATCATGACGCCTCGTAACGCTCGCCGTAACGCTCCGGGAACGCCGCGCCAGGTACAATGTGCAGCAGGGTTGTGGCGTAGCTTCGGACTGAGGTATTTCGGATGGGGAGGGACCTGATGGCGCGTTCAGCATCGGCAACCGTGGCGAGAATCGAGACGGAACTGCGCCTCTCCGGCGTCCCGCTCATGCTGGCGCGCGTGGGGTGCTTCGCTGTTGCCGTATTCTCGCTGGTGTTGTTCGTGCCAGGTCTCCAGTTGATGTATCAGCGGTTTCAATCTACCTGCGCCACGGCCGATACCTGCCTTCCCGGACAACTGACTGTGGCTCAAGCGGTTACCTTGCAGGGCATGGGCATCTCGGTGGAGGCGTACGCTCTCTTCGAGCTGGCGTTTACGCTGCTGATTGCGCTGATATGGTTCGTCGTCGCGGCTATCGTCCTCGCGCGCAAATCGGACAACTGGATGGTGCTGCTCATCGTCGCACAGGCGTTCACGCAGGGAGCGAGCAGCGCCGCCAATGTTTTCCTGGGAAGCCATCTTGTGTGGGATGTACCCGCGCAACTGCTTGGCGCGCTCAACTCGATGCTGTTGTTTGCCTTCCTGGCGATGTTCCCGACTGGGCGATTTGTGCCGCGCTGGCTGGGCTGGTTCTTGATTCCCGCGCTTTTCCTTGCGCTCGTGACCTCATTTGTACACATACCACTCGACTTCCTGTATTTCTTCGTGGTGATGTCAACGCTCATCATCGCCCAGATATACCGCTATCGGCGCGTTTCCACTCCGCTGCAACGCCAGCAGACGAAGTGGGTCATCCTCGCGCTTGCCCTGGTGATCGTGGGCCAAATAGCGTCGCTCCTACCGGTTGCTTTCAATCACGATCTGGCACGGCCGGATTCGCTCTACTTTGCCATTGTGGATCCGATTACCAACGCCCTGATTGCGCTCTGCGCGGTGGCGTTTGCCTTCGCCATCCTGCGCTACCGCCTCTATGAGGTGGACGTGATCATCCGGCGCACGCTGATCTATGGCTCGCTGACGCTCATACTCGCGGGCGTCTACATCGCGGGGGTGATTGGCGTCCAGACGCTTGTTAACACGATTGCGCCACATCCAGGCAACGAGACATCACCCGTGCTGATCGTCATCACGACACTGCTGATTGCCGCGCTGTTTCAACCCCTGCGCCGAAATATCCAGCGCTTTATCGACCGGCGCTTCTACCGTGCTAAGTATGATTCCCGCAAGACGCTCGAAGCCTTCAGCGCGACGCTACGGCAGGAAGTTGACCTGTCGATGCTGACCGGGCAACTGGTGAGCGTCGTCACCGAGACGATGCAGCCGGAACATATCTCGCTCTGGATACGCGATAGAGACACCATTCGATGAGCGAGAGAGGAACTCAGGCGCCGGGCCAACAGCATCCTGGGGTGGCGTATGCCCATGTCTTCTGGATCGGTGGCTCGCCCTGTGCAGGAAAGACCTCCATCGCGGATGCGCTGGCCACGAAGTACCAGGGCAACGTCTACCACTTCGACCGCATGGAGCGGGATCACATCGCACGCTCTAATGAGGCGACGAACCCCGACTTGATGGCGTTTCTCGCGATGAATATGGACCAGCGCTGGCTCACCAGGTCGCCGGACGCCATGACCCGCAACGCCATTGTTTCCTGGCAGTCCCGCTTCCCGCTCGTGCTCGAAGACGTGCGCGCGTTCCCCCCGAATGCTCCACTTTTTGCCGAAGGGCCAGGACTGTTTCCAGCATGCGTCGCGCCGCTCCTGATCAATCCTCAGCGGGCCGTCTGGCTCGTGACCACCGAGCCGCTGTGTATGGCCGTCCGGCGACAACGGAGAGGAAGCGCGCTGGGTACGAGCGATCCCGATCTGGCGCTGCGCAACATCGTGCGGCGCGATCTCCGCATGGCGCGCTATGTAAAACGCCAGGCTGCTGCGCGTCAACTTACCTGCCACGAGGTGGATGGGAGCCATCCGCTGGCGCAGATGCTCGCGCTCGTGGAGGAGCAGTTCGCGCCATATCTTCCTGACTGATGAAAAGGATGAGGATGCATGCCAGCGCTCATACAGAAGGTGCTTGCCTATATT
>JAICKD010000532.1 GCA_025928125.1 Ktedonobacterales bacterium | reverse complement strand
TTTCCGCCGCTCGCCGAAGTCATCCAGTCGTTTCGCGCCAACGGCGGCCAAATCTGGGCGTGCGGCACGTGTACCAAGCCGCGTGGCATCACCGAGGACCAGTTGATCGAGGGCGCGAGGGTCGTCACGGCGGCGAATGTGGTCGAGGTTCTCGTTGGCGGTGCGGCCTCGCTGGACTTCTAGCAACTTCTGAGGAGGTAATTCATGGGCAGTCTCGCGACATCCTTCAACCAATCAGGTTTCTCGCACTTCATCAACAGCCCCGCTGGGCGCGTCTTTCGCATCGTCGCGGGCTTGGGATTCCTCATCCTCGGCCTGGTTTTCAGAGACCATCTGCTCGGTATCCTATCACTGGTGTGGGGCATCTTCCCATTGAGCGCCGGAGTATTTGATATCTGCTTTATCAGCGCCGCGCTGGGTGGGCCGCTATCGGGCAAGCAGATTCGCGGCGCGTACAAGCCGCGCTGACCTCACCCCAACCTCACCCCCATCCCCTCTCCTGCGAGGAGAGGGGAGCCAGAACGCGGAAGTTGGTGGCGCGACTTCCCTGGACTTTCGAGCGATTCTGGATATAATGACTCCTATCCGTGCGGCGCTCTATCACAGCCAGGCAGAGGAGGGTGATCTCATGCGCGCAACAGACCTGCTGACCCGTCAGTACGCCAGCGTCAACCAGATCCTGCATGACGTCGGCGGCGACCTAACCCCGACTGAACTGACCACGCGCATTCTTCCGCACACAAATCTGCTCGCCTTCGACCTCTGGCACGTTGCCCGCGCGCAGGACTGGGCGCTCCAGACGCTGGTGCGCGGTGTGCCGGAGCTGATCGATGAGCCGCGCTGGCAGGGGCGCGGTCGGCTGGCCACGCACGGTATCGGCGTTGGGCTGAGCGAGGCGGAGGCCGACGATCTGGCGCGCAGCCTGGCGCTGGCGGATATCCTGGAATACGCCGACGCTGTTCATCAGAACTTGCTGGCGTGGTTAGGCGCGATTTCCGACGACGAACTCTCACGCGAGCCAGATGTTCCCGCGCAGCTTCAGCGCTATCCGGTCTACCTCGAACCGGCCATGCGCGAGGAGGTGCCGTGGATGTTCCAGCGCCCGCAGGTCTGGCGATGCCTTGCGCCAGCGCTTGGTCATGCGCGCGACCACCTCGCCGAGATGGACATGCTCAAGCGCCAGCTACGCGCACGGATGGGGTGAGCACTACGGCGTTTCGCGCGGGTCCCACCCTCTCCCCCTAACTCCCTCCCCTAAAAGGGAGGGGGAACCAGACCCAGATCAACATGTTAAGTGCTACAGGGACAAACCGAACTGCACTCCTACGGCTGCGCCAGCCGGAGCAGCGCCGCCACGACATCAGCGAGGGGCGCGCTGGTGTCGATCTCGTGGTCCGCGACGCGGCGCAGTAACGGCTCGACCGTTCCCACCAGCTCCAACGTGCGAGTGACTTCGTCGGGATCCTTGCCGTATGAATTGGTCGTCCGCGTGCGCAATCGCTCGATGAAGACATTGGCGGGCGCGCTCAGCAGGACGATATGATCGAACTGGGGCAGGAATTTCCGCATGTTCGCCGCGCATCCGCTCACGAACAGTACGTCGGTGTCCTCAGTGGAGAGAAGCGCTTGCACGCGGTCCTCGCGCCACATCCAGTCCCTGGCGCCCCAGGTCGGTGACCCCAGCGCGCTGGTATCGCCGACAACCTCCACCCATTCAGAGTACTCGTCGGTGTCCGCATCGATGGCCTTATAGCCGCGCGCGGCCAACTCGCCGATGACCGTGGACTTGCCAGTTCCAGACATCCCCGTCACCAGAATCCGCTTCAAGATAACATCCTTCCGCCATCGCACGTACTGAGTTTGCCGCTTTATCCCACTCCAGACGGAATGGCAGGCAGGGCGCGCTCTGTAGGGCCGCCTGCTTCCAGGTGATACAATGCCGATACCAGATGCCATCGGTCTCTCATCAATTCTACATACCACACCATGCCGACCATTGCTGGAACTATCGAGCGCATCGTCTTTCGCAATGAGGAGACGCACTTCACCGTCGCCCGCCTGCGACCGAACGACGTAGGCCGCCTCTTTCGCAGCGAGCTGATCACACTGGTTGGCGCGCTGCCGGGCATCAGCGTGGGCGAGCTGATGGACGTGACGGGCGAGTGGGAGTTGCACCCGCAACATGGCCGCCACCTGCGCGTCGTCTCCTTCACCGCGCACGCGCCCGTCACCCCGGAAGGCCTCAAGCGTTATCTTGGCTCCGGCGTCATCAAGGGTGTCGGGCCGAAGACGGCGGAGCGCATCGTCGAGACGTTTGGCGAGCAGACGCTGGCTGTCCTCGAGTTGGAGCCGGACCGGCTGACCGAGATATCCGGCATCAGCGTGCATAAGCGCGACCTGATCGTGCAGGGCTGGGCGCAGCAGCAGGATATCCGCGAGATCATGGTCTTCTTGCAGGGCAATGATGTCTCGCCGGGCCTCGCCACCAAGATTTACCAGCAGTATGGCAAAGAGTCCGAGAAGGTCATCCGCGAGAACCCATATGCGTTGGAACGCGACATCCACGGCGTCGGCTTCCGCACCGCCGACGCGCTGGCCGTCCGGCTTGGTCTGCCGCACGACGCCCAGCCCCGCCTGATGACTGGCATCAAGCACGCGCTTTCCGAAGCGGCCTCATCCGATGGCCACTGCTACCTGCCGCGCGCCGAGACGCTGACCCGCGCCGCTGCCCTGCTGGATGTGCCAATAGAGGCGCTTGAACCCGCGTTGGAGGCGCTGCGCCGCGAACGCGAGGTCTTCATCGACGAGGAGCCGGACCGCGTCTACCTCGCGCCGTTCTTCTACGCCGAGAGCGGGACGGCGCGCTGGCTGCGGCTGCTGCTCCACGCGCCCGATACACTGCCCCCGGTGAGCGACGACGCCTGGGAGAAGGCGTTTTCAGCGCTCGAACAGGAGCGGGGCATCCGGCTGGCGGAGCGGCAACGGGAGGCGGTGCGGCTGGCGTGGGAGTCGAAGGCGATGGTGCTGACGGGAGGACCCGGCGTCGGCAAGACGACGACCCTGCGCGCGCTGCTGGACATGCTCGACGCGCGCGGCATCCAGTATGCCCTGGCCGCGCCCACCGGACGCGCCGCGCGCCGCATGACCGAGGCGACCGGACGCCCCGCCAGCACGCTCCACCGCCTGCTGGAGTTCCAGCCGCACACCAACGACTTTGGCCACAACGAGGAGCGCCCGCTGCCCCAGCGTGTCATCATCGTGGACGAAGTCTCGATGCT
>JAICKD010000769.1 GCA_025928125.1 Ktedonobacterales bacterium | reverse complement strand
ATCGGGTAGCGGTACTGGCGCAGCAGCAGCATCTCGCCCGTCGCCGTCACCGGCACGATGGCCACGCAGTCTGGCCGCTCCATGTACGAATAAGTGATCTCGGCGCCGGTATGCGTGCGCACTGTGTCGCGTCGGATTGCCAGCCACGGCGTCACATACGGGCGCTCGCTCGTCAGCGTCGTCCATGGCTGCTCTGGCTCATCCCACGCTCCGGGCCGTTTGCTGCTATCACTCATGGCTGCGCCTCGCCGTCCGCATCATCTTCTGGCAGCGCCTGGATCAGCGCGCGGAACTGGTCGCCGCGGTCGAACTCGTTGAGGAACATGCCGAAGCTGGTGAAGCCCGGCGAGAGTAGCACGACATCACCCGGAGCCGCAGCCGCGCGGGCGCATGCGATGGCATGGGGCAGGCTGTCATACGGCCCCTCGACCAGATCATCCGCCCGGCCCTGCGCGTGCGCTGCCGCCCGTAGCGCCTCAGCAAACGCATCTGATGCGGTACCCGCCAGCAGGACGACACGTTTGGCGCGTCGCACCGCCTCGGCCGCATAGTCGGAGGGGTCGAGGTTCTTGGTGTTGCCCCCAGCGATCAGGACGATAGGCTCCTCAAAGCTGCGGAGCGCCGCCACCCCCGACATCGGAGCGGTGCTGGCGCTATCGTTGACCCAGGTGACGCCGTTGAGCCGCCGCACGACCTCCAGCCGGTGCGGCACGCCCATGAAGCTGGCGACGGCGCGCGCAATCGTCTCGCAATCCACACCGACCAGCTCGGCGGCCAGCGTCGCGACCTGCACGTTGCCAAGGTTGTGGTCTCCACGCAGCTGGATGCCATCGGCATAGACAAACGGGCGCCGCATATCGGGCTGGTCGCGCAGCCAGGCGGTGCGCGTCTCCGGGCTGTAATACCAGACCGTTCCGGCGGTCGCCTCCTGCCCGTAGCGCAAGGTATAGTCGTTGTCGGCGTTGAAGAGCGCGATGTCGTCCGGCCCCTGATAGCGGAAGATGCTCGATTTCGCCTCGCCATAGTCCTCCATCGAGTCGTAGGCGTTGAGGTGGTCAGGCATGAGATTAGTGAAGATGGTCAGATGTGGGCTGCGGCGGACGGTGTGCAGTCCTTCGAGCATCCAGTTTCCCAGTTCCAGGACCACCCAGTCGTCTGTGGTGATCTCTGGCAGGAGGGAAGTCGTCTCGATGGCCCCGACATTGCCGCCGAGAAATGGATGCATATTCGCCACCGCCAGAATATGGTGGAGCAGCCGCGTGATGGTGCTCTTGCCGCGCGTGCCGGTAATACCCGCGATCTTCCCGGGGCAGGCGCGGAAAAACCAGGCAATCTCCATCTCCACACGCCGCCTCGCCGCGCGCGCCGCCGCCAGGTACGGTGAATCGCGCCGGACGTTGGGGTTGCGCACGACCACGTCAGCCTGCTCGAAGTCGGCGGTATTATGGCGACCCAGCACATAGCGGATGGGCAATCCTTCGAGTTTCGCGATGCTTGCCGCGAGCATCTCTGGCCCGCGCAGATCGGTGACAATCACCTCAGCGGCTCCCTGCGCGACGGCATAGCGCGCGGTCGCCACGCCGCCGCCGAGTATGCCGAGGCCCATCACCAGCACTCGTCGCCCACGCAGCCCGTTCGGGTCGTCTGGTGTTGTGTCGATATCTTGCCAGCCGTCGTCTGCTCTCATACCTGCCTTCATGTTTGCCTATCACCTGCTCGGTGCGCCTGATATGTCGTCTATAGCCCACATGCTCATCCAGCGCATCGATGGCGCCTGGACGAACATGTCTCTGCCATTATCCGCGCATTGGGGGAGTGGCGTCCAGCGCGGTATGCCTCATGCGCGGATATGTTGCGACACACGCGCGGAAAACCGCATGCCACGGCGCGGCATTGGCCTGGTATAAGGTCCGCGCAAGGGCGCAGAAGAGGCGAAGAATCCGCGAATAGTGCGAGCTTAGCAATTGGCACTTGACAAAGTACCCAAGAATCGGTAAGAATTGCGGACAACTTCTCCCGGTGGCTCGCGAAGTCCCCTGCTCCGCTCCGCAGGCGTTTCTTTCACGAGCCTGAAAACGCATAGTGTGAGATATCGGTCATACCATGCGTAGTACTGTGAAGTAT
>JAICKD010000811.1 GCA_025928125.1 Ktedonobacterales bacterium | reverse complement strand
CACTACACCGCGCAGTTGGAGCGCGGCGGCTGGCAGCGCGCGGACGGCGGCGAGAATGATCCGGTGGTGTGGAGCACATGGAGCTTCGAGAGTGAGGAGAAGGAGCCGTGGCGGGCGCTGCTCGTCATCCTGAAGCGGCCAGACGCGCCACGATGCTACTGGGTGCATCTGCTCGCCGAGTGGGTTGGCGAGCAGCCACAAAGCGGCACGGGTGTCGTCTCCTCTCTCAGCCACTGGACATCCCATAGCTCATTGACCAGCTATCCATGATCGCAATTTAGAGAGGTGACCAGAAGATACCACCGCCCAGACTCAATCCATATGAGCGCCAGCGCCTGCACGGGAAATGGCGTGGCGGGCATGCGCGGTACCTTCTGGTCGCAATCCGCACTACTCAACGAGGCAATGGTGGCTTCGGCGGAGTCGCATGCAGCGCGCGCTGGTTGGCGATGAAGCCCGCGTACCACGTGCCGCTGTCCTTGATGATCCGCCGCTGTGTGGCGAAATCCACATAGACCAGGCCGAAGCGCTTGCTATAGCCCTCCGCCCACTCGAAGTTGTCGAAGAGCGACCAGACGAAGTAGCCCACGACCGGCGCCCCATGCGCCATGGCATCGCCGACCGCGCGCAGGTGCTCGCTCAAGTAGCGCACGCGCTGGGGATCGCTCACGCGGCCATTGCCGTTCCACGTATCGTCGAAGGCCGCGCCATTCTCGGTAATCAGCAGCATGCGCGGGTGATAGTTGCGGGTGAGGTCTTCGAGGATAAGCTCGAGGCCATGCGGGTAGACCTCCCAGCCCATCTCGGTGAAGGTCGCGTCGGGCAGATCAGTAACATACTCGACGCCCGTACCGACGCCATCCGCGGGCAAATCGCTCCCGGCCCGGACAATCCAGCGGTTGTAGTAGTTGACGCCGAGAAAATCGGTCGGCGTGCTGATAATCTTGAGATCGCCGTCCTGGATGGGCGGAGGCTCCGCACCGAAGTCATCGAAGAGGCCAGGCGTATACTCGCCCCGAAAAACCGGATCGAGAAACCAGCGGGTATGGAAGCGGTAGGCGCGTTCGGCGGCGCGGAGCGTCTCTGGGCGGTCGTCTCCGGCAAAGATCGGGAAGAGATTGAGGGCAATGCCGATACGTGTCTCGGCGGGCATCACCGCGCGCATCGCCTGTGTCGCCAGCCCATGCGCGAGCAGCAGGTGGTGGCCAACATCGACAGCGGCCTGCGTATCCCCTTTGACGCCCGGCGCGTGAATCCCTTCGACATAGCCGAGATAGGCGGGACACCACGGCTCATTCAGCGTGGTCCACCAGCGCACGCGGTCGCCGAGCGCGCGCGCCATCGTCGTCGCATAGTCGGCGAAGGCGTCGGCGGTCGCACGGTTGCGCCAGCCACCCCGCTCGAAAAGCGCGAGCGGCAAATCCCAGTGATGAAGCGTCACCACAGGCGTAATGTTACGCGCGAGGAGCTGGTCTACCAGCCGGTCGTAAAAGTCAATGCCAGGCTGGTTGACAGTTCCAACGCCATCGGGCAGGATGCGCGGCCAGGCGATGGAGAAGCGGTAGGCGGTCAGGCCCAGGTCGGCCATCAGGGCGACATCCTGCTCCATGCGGCGGTAGTGTTCCACCGCGCGCTCGCCGGTCTCGCCCTGATAGGTGCGGCCAGGTGTCGCCGCGAACTGGTCCCAGACGGAGAGGCCGCGGCCATCTTCGCGCGTGGCGCCCTCGATCTGGTAGGCGGAGGTCGCCGCGCCCCAGAAGAAATCTTGGGGAAAGCTCATTCGCATACCTGCTTCTCTGCTAGGTGGCGCATCATGATTCGCGCGCAATGGGAAATGGCTTGCGCGCCAGACGTTTTTCACGTCCATTGAATGCGATTCCGGTATCGTT
>JAICKD010000533.1 GCA_025928125.1 Ktedonobacterales bacterium | reverse complement strand
GGAGGGGTTAGGGGAGGGGGCCGTCCGCCAGGGAAGAACCCCACCCGGCCGTCGGCCACCCACCCCTGCGAAGGGCGGGACTAGGTGAGCATCCTGCCAGTCGGCAATGTATACGCTCCCCTTTCCTCATAGGAGAGGGGTCGGGGGTGAGGTGAGGAGCACACTACATGCGCGTCTTGCTCGTCGAAGATGACGCCCGACTGAGCGCGTCGCTCGCCGTTAGCCTGGGCGACGCGGGCTATGCGGTGGACGCCGTGGGCGATGGCGAGCAGGCCGAGCTATTCGCCGAGTCCACGCCCTACGACGGCATCATTCTGGATGTCATGCTGCCCAAACGCGATGGCGTGTTGGTCTGCCGCACGTTACGCGCTCGCGGCCTGACCACGCCGATTCTCATGCTGACCGCCCGCGACGCCATCGAGGACCGCGTCCAGGGGCTGGATAGCGGCGCCGACGACTATCTCGTCAAGCCGTTCGCGCTACACGAGCTACTGGCGCGGCTGCGCGCCCTGCTGCGGCGGAACGCGCCCAGTAAGACCGGCGCGCTCACTCTCGGCGACCTCAGCGCCGATCCGGCCACGCACGCCGTCACCCGCGCGGGGCAGTCCATCGTCCTCTCGACACGCGAATTTGCCTTGCTGGAGTACCTGCTGCGCCATCCCCGGCAAATTCTGACGCGCGAGATGATCGAGAGCCACATCTGGAACTATGACTTCGTGTGTGCGTCCAATGTGGTCGATGTCTACGTGCGCCGCCTGCGTCGCAAGATTGACGATCCCTTCCCGGAGAAGATGATCGAGACGGCGCGCGGCCTCGGCTACCGTATCCGACCACCCGGCGCGCCAGAGCAAGGATCATCGTAATGTTGGCGCGACACTCAGCCCGCTTTTTCAGAAGCGTGCGCTTCCGCCTCACGCTGTGGTATCTCGCCCTGCTGGCGGTCATCATCGGCGCGTTCGGCCTGACGGTCTACTATGCACAGGAGCATACGCTCGCGACGCAGTTCGACGATACGCTGCGCACGCGCGTCCAGCAGATCGCGCTCACCTATAATGCGACGACGCAACGGCTCGACGTGACGCCCGCCGAACCGCAGAAGTCCACGACCGTTGGCACGATCAGCACTGTGACGCAGGGGTTGAATATCAACGAGGTCGGCGTGCTGCTTGCGCCAGATGGTCAGGTCTTGCAGACGCTCGGCAATCTGACGCCGGGCAGCGTCAACGCGATCATCAGCCTCACGCTCAAAGCTTCAACCGATACGACGCGCGGCCCGCTGGCCCTGGCCCGCCTGCCCGATGAGACGCTCACCGTGACGACGAGCGGAAAGCCGAACGACTATGGCCTCGTCGGCATGTCCATTGTGCAGCAGCAGCGCGTGGTGGCCTATCTGGCGTTCGGCATGCCCACGAACGACGCACAGCAACTTTCCAGCCTCGCCATGACGCTGCTCATCGCGGGCCTTCTGGTGCTGTTGCTGGCCGCGATGGGAGGCTTCTGGCTCGCGGGCCGGGCGATGCGACCAGTTCAGGCGATCACCGCGACGGCTCAGCGGATCGAGGCGAGCGACCTGAGCCGCCGTCTGGCTCTTAAACGGCGCGATGAGCTGGGCGAGCTGGCGGACACCTTCGATCACATGCTCGACCGGCTGGAGAGCGCCTTCACTCGCCAGCGCCAGTTCACCGCCGACGCCAGCCACGAGTTACGCACGCCGCTGACGATCATCGAGTTGAAGGCGGGCCGTCTGCTGGACCAGGACGACCTGACCGACCGCCAGCGCGCCGACCTCACGGTGATCCAGCAGGAGCGCCAGCATATGACCCACCTGGTGGACGACCTGCTTTTCCTGGCGCGGGCCGATGCCGGGCATGCCCAGGCGCGACACGAGCTTGTCCATCTCGATGAGCTGATCCTCGAAGTGGTCGAGCGTTTCGCGCCGCTGGCCCAGGAACGATGCCTGCGCGTGGAGGTGAGCGACTTGCCCGACCTGACGGTGTTCGGCGACCGCCTCTATCTGCTGCGCATGCTGGGCAATCTGGTCGAGAACGCGCTGAAGTACAGCGGCCCGGATGGCACATGCGTCCGGCTGGATCTCGCGCCCTGCGAGCAGGATAACACACAGTGGGCGCGCCTCACCGTCGGCGACGACGGGCCTGGCATTCCCGCCAAGCACCTGCCGCACGTCTTCGAGCGCTTCTATCGCGCCGATATCTCGCGCACCCATACCGACGCGGCATCCGCCGATACCAGCGAGCGCGCGGGCAGCGGGCTGGGACTCGCCATTGCCCGCTGGATCGCCCAGGCGCACGGCGGCGACATCACTCTCGAATCGGGCGTCGACAATGGCACGGTTTGCACTGTCATGCTGCCGCGTGTGGCTGGCGGTTAAAACCGCGCCTGAACGGCCTCGCTCCGCTCCGCCACAAAGTCCGCCTCCGCGGACTGCCCAGATGCTGCCCCAACGCTATATCCGATGGCGAATGGTCTGGTGAAACCCGCGAAGGCAGGTTTTGTGGCCGTAGCGTAAGCGCAGGCCATACAGGCGCGGTTTTAACCGCCAGCCTGCCTCGCCTGCCCCTCATGATTGTGGCAACACTATCAATCGCCCGCGCGATCCTTGGTGAGCCGGTCGGCGAGGCGCGTTGGCTCGGGCAAGCGATAGCCCCGCGTGCAGCGCAGGACGACCTCGACGGCGAGCGGAAGGGTAATCCGGTAGCCCACCGAGACGAAGACCGGCTTGACGCGCGCCTTGGTGCGCACGACCCGGCCAATCTCCTCGCGGCCACTCATCAGCGGCGACCACGCGCCGGGTTCTAGCCCCGGCTCGTCGTACCTGCCGGTCAGGCGCGACTTGGCGCAGCCGATGCTGGGCCAGTTGAGATAAGCGCCCATGTGGCGGGCGAGTCCCAGACGACGCGGGTGCGCGTAGCCCTGGCCGTCGAACATCAGCAGGTCGGGCTGGGTGCGCAGCCGCTCGAACGCCGCCAACACTACTGGCCCCTCGCGGAACGAGAGCAGCCCCGGAATATAGGGGAACGTTACCTCTCTAGTCGCGGTCACCTCTTCGATGAGTTCCAGGTCGGGGAAAGAAAAGACGGCGATGGCTGCCCGCCCGATCTCGCGGTACGAAACGTCTATCCCGGCGACGGTATGGATCTGGTCGAGCGTAATTGGCTCATCCGGCTCGGCCAGGGGGATCTCGGCGCGCAGACGCAGCTGGATCGCGATGGCCTCGTCCGGCGTAACATCCCAGCGATGCCGTCTCGCCATG
>JAICKD010000378.1 GCA_025928125.1 Ktedonobacterales bacterium | reverse complement strand
GCGCCGCCGGCCGGGAGAAGTCTGCAATTCGCCTACTGATCGCCGCGCTGTTGCAGGCGGATCAGCTCGGCGGCGATGGCCACCTGCACCTGCGGATCGCGCACCTCGCCCGCGAGCGATTCGAGCGCATGATACTTGTCTGTTGCCATAGGCGTCCCCATCTGCCCGCGCGCCGTCAGGGCGGAGGATTTGTCGACGGGCCGCGCCACGGGGCCGCCCGCGAGTGGCTGATTCTCCAGCGCCACCACCCTTCGGCTCAGCCCGCCGACCTCGCCCGCCATCTGATGCAATGACGCCTCTATCGTCGCCGCCAACGCCCGCACGCCCGCATCCAGCGCCACAATCTGGATGGCGTTATCCGCGAGTCCCGCAGCCAGCGCCCGCGCCAGCGGCTGTTCGTCGGCCTGCACGTCCGCTCCCCGCTCGATGGGCAGGCGCACATCGGCCAGCAGCGCACGCGCCGCCACACAGACTGAGCAGCCACAGCCCGTCAGCACTGCCTGCGCCGCGCCATGCAGTCGCGCGCGATTCGCCTGCTCTGGCGTTCGCGCATCCGCCACGGCTGGCCCGTCCGAGTCGCCCGGCTCATCCGCCTCGGTGGCTGGCTCGTCGAGCGGATCGAGCAACGCGACATCCGGCGTGGCGTCGCGCACGAACGTGACCCCCAGCGCATCGGGATTGCTGGGGTTATCCACCAGACTCAACTCCACCAGGTCATAGCGGGTTGCGACATTGAGCGAGCGCTGCTCGCCCGCCACGCGACGGCGCTGCCGCTGCCAGACCACGTCACTCGCGCCGATGCTCGCCCCGCGCAGCGTGCCATCCAGCACCTTCTCCCAGGTATCCCGCGCGCCGCGCGAGATACGAATGCGGACGTAGACACGCCGCGTCTCGTCGTCGCAGCGCACCGCCACGCGCGAGCCAACCGCCTGCCGCCCGTGCATCTCGCGGACATTGCCGATCCAGCGGGTGAACGCATCCTTGCTGGCGTTGTAGTCGAAGATGGTGCCGTGGCTATCCACCGTCTCGCTGGTGGCGCACAACTCGATCTCGCGGCGCGGCGCATCCACGCGCACAATCGGCGCGAACCCGATCCGCGCCATGCCAGTCATCGCTGGCGTCCCCGGCATCCCCGGCGTATCTGATACCTCTGCCACGTCGCCCGGCCGCTCTCCTTCATCCCTATCCCCTGCGCTGACAACTTTCTTCCGCGCCCCCATAACGTTCGCCTTCCCTCCACACAGCCACATCGCGCCGACAAAAAGGCAAAACGCCGCTCCCATCCCGAGATCTGCCATCGGGAGGAAGCGGCGTCCTGTCCAGACTGACCGCATACGTTGCCGCACTACACGAACAACTGGCGACACCACAATCATAGAACACATGTTCTTATTTTTCAAGAGGGCAGGTACAGATGGCGCCACTTCTGGGGGAGATGATGGGCAAACTTGAGCGGCTACGAGGGCCAATGGGGATGTCTGGGCATCTTTCGCGCATGTGGCTTCGCCCTGGATAGACATGCCCGCAGAGCGGAAAGTAGCGCAATGTCTGCTCGTGCGGTACACTGTACTTTTGGAATCAGGCTTTTGGATTGCGGCTTGCCGGATGGTGGTGAGCGACGAAGGCATTGAGCAAGCGCGAGCAGGCGAGACAACGCCTCGGGAGCTTCTACAACTATGACGGCAGGCGCAGATAGCAACGGAGGCCCGTCCTCCATCGACAACGACAACGTAACAACAACAGAGACAGATACACCCGCGACGACGGCCGCAGTGGCGACGGAGACGGCGCCCGACCCTACCCAGGCGTTCGCTGCGCTGGGTCTCGGCGACGACGCCCTGCGCGCGATCCGCGAGCTGGGATTCGGCGAGCCGACGCCTATCCAGCAGCAGACCATCGGCGAGCTACTGGCGGGCCGCGATGTCATCGGCCAGGCGCCCACCGGCACCGGCAAGACCGCCGCCTTTGGCCTGCCTATCGTCGAGCGGCTGGATGTCAACCAGCTCGCCCCGCAGGCGCTCATCATCGTGCCGACGCGCGAGCTGTGCATCCAGGTCTCCGAGGCGATGCACAACCTGGGCAAGTTCCGCGAACTGGTCTCGCTGCCCATCTACGGCGGCCAGCCGTATGAGCGCCAGTTCCGCGCGCTCGCCCGCGGCGTGCAAGTGGTCGTCGGCACGCCCGGACGCCTGCTCGACCATCTCAACCGCAAGACGCTCGATCTGAGCACAGTGAAGTTTGTTGTGCTCGACGAGGCCGACGAGATGCTCGACATGGGCTTCATCGAAGACATCGAGAGCATCCTCGGCGCTGTGCCAGGTGAACATCAGAGCGCGCTCTTCTCGGCGACGATTCCGCCACGCATCACGCGGCTGGCCGAGCAGTATCTGCGCAACCCGGTGCGGGTGAGTGTCGCGGCGCGCGAGGCGGTGGCCCCACGGGTGCGCCAGGTCTATTACGAGGCGCCCTATCCGGCGAAAGCGGAGGTGCTCTCGCGCATCCTCGACCTGGAGACGCCAGAGTCGGCGATTGTCTTCGTCAACACGCGCCGCGAGGCCGATATCATCTCCGAGCAGTTGAACGGCCTGGGCTATCTGGCGCAGGCCATCCACGGCGAGATCACCCAGGCGCAGCGCGAGCGGGCGCTCGAACGATTCCGCGCCGGGCGGACGCAGGTGCTGGTGGCGACGGATGTGGCGGCGCGCGGGCTGGATATCCCCGACGTCAGTCATATCATCAACTACGACCTGCCGCTCGACGCGGAATCCTATGTCCATCGGATTGGACGCACCGGGCGCGCTGGCCGTAGTGGCGAGGCAATCACGCTGGTGACGCCACGCGAGCGGCGGCAACTCCGGCTGATCGAGCAGGGCATCCATCGCAATCTGGAGCGGCTGCGGCTGCCGACCCCGGCGGATGTGGCGGCGCGGCGGCGGATGGCGTTCCGCGAGGAAATTCTCTCGATTCTGGATGGCGGCCAGCTCGATCCGTATCTGGCGCTGGTCGAAGACTTGGTAGGCTCGCGCCAGCCAGCCGATCTGGCGGCGGCGGCCTTCAAGATGGCGGCGCAGGCGATTCAGACACGGCGGCCGGGCGAGCGGATGAACTGGATGGAGATGCCGCCGCCACCTGAGCAGCCCGAACCGTTCGAGCGGCCCGAGGAGGAGCGCCCTGGCCGGAGAGAACGCGGCGAACGGGGTGAACGCGGCGAGCATCCTCGCGAGACCCGCGAGCAGCGGTCGCGCGCGCGCAGCTTCCTGCGCGATACTGAGCGTGGCGCGCCGGGCATGGCGAGACTCTTCATCCGCGTGGGCCGTCAGGATGGCGTCCGCCCAACTGATATCGTCGGCGCGATTGCCAACGAGGCGCATATTCCCGGCGACAGCATCGGCGACATCGACATCTACGACGGCTTCTCGTTCGTCGAGGTGCCTGAAGATACTGCCGAGCGCGTGCGCAACGCCCTCAACGCGACGACGATCCGCGGACGCATGCCACGCGCGACGCTGGCCCGACCAGCGGGCGACTGGATCGAGGATGAGGATAGCCGCGACGAGCGCCGTCCCCCGCGCCCCTCACGCGCCAGCGAGGACGAGCGCCGCCCACTGCGCGCGCCATTTGGGGGGCGCCGCACCACGGGCGGATTCCGTGGCGGGCGTCCCGGCGAGGGCGGGCGCGGTCGTGGCAGTGATCGCCCCGCCCCACGCAAACGGCGCTAGGCAATACGCGGGCTAGAAGGCGCGGCGGCGCTGGCGGCGGCGCACACCCGCGACCGACATCGGCGAGAGCGGCCTGCCTATCGGGTCGATGAAGAGGGAACATGCCCCCGCCGAGGTCGGCAGCGTCCCTTCCAACACCTCGATGTTGTAGGTCAGCGCGTCGCCCGCCAGTTGCGGGTTGCGCAGGACGACGGTGGCGTCTTCGGGGGTGGCGTCGCCGCCCTCCATGAAGGTGATAACCGCGTTCGGCGGGTCCTCGGCAAAGCTGTTCTCGCCATTGCCCCACTCGTTGACGAATTTCTGGGTGCTGACGTGGCCGACAACGCGATCCGGGCGGTCGGCGAAGAACAGCGTCGCGCCTCCCGCGCCATGCAGCGTGATACGCTGATCGTCGCTGCTCATTCCACTGCCTACCTGGACAAACATGGCCTCAATGCTGGCGGGTTGGGCTTGAGTGTCTTCGCTCACCACGGTGTTCCTTTCCTCTGATCATCTGGGCATTCACAGGCACAGACTGGCACATGCCCCGCTCACCATAGCTTAGACATACTGTACGCCTATGGCCCTGCGACAAAGGCGAGATGAGGAGGCTAGTTTTTTGCCTATCCAGCGAGCTAGCCAGACCTTCACTGCATTCGCTGCCCAGCTTTCGCTATGATTCCTGGTAGCCAGGTATGC
>JAICKD010000340.1 GCA_025928125.1 Ktedonobacterales bacterium | reverse complement strand
TCTGATTGGGCTTGGCGGCTTCCTGCTCTTTGCGGCGGGCGTGGCGCTAGGCTGGTGGGCGCGGTTTCGTGGCGTGAGCCTTCCCACGCGCCGTGTGCGTCGTTCGCCCAGTTCCGATAACGTGGTACGTATCAAGCCCGTACGCTCCAATCCACTCTCCCGGCTGACCACGAGCCTCCGCATGCGCCAGATGCGGCGGCGCTACCGCAACACCACCGACCGCTAGACTGCAAGGTGTTTAGCGTGGCGCTGCCGCAGTTACAGCGCTGATGCGCCCATCAGCGATGCGCACGACACGGTCGCAGAGATCGAGCATGCGCTCATCGTGCGTCACCATAATAGCAGCCTTAGCGCCGTTCTTCGCCTGCGCCGCCAGCAACTGTACCGCCTCACGTCCACGCACAGAGTCGAGGTTTGCGGTAGGCTCGTCCGCCAGCAGCACATCGGGATCGTTCATCAGCGCGCGGGCAATGGCGACACGCTGCCGCTCACCCCCTGAGAGCGCCTCCGGGTAGTGATGATGTCGCCGCCGCAGACCCAACTCGTCGAGCAGACGATCAGCGCGTTGCTGCGCCGCTCTGTCGCGTTTACCCGCAAGCTCCGCCACCAGCAGCAATTGATCGCGCGCTGTTAGGTAGGGTACCAGATTCGATGACTGGAGGACGAAGCCAATATGCTCCAGCCGGAACTTCGCCAGCGCCGACGCGCTTTGGCGCGCTATTGATTGGCCGTTGAGCGTGACGGCTCCACTGGTCGGCAGCAGCAACGCCCCGGTAA
Source organism: Ktedonobacterales bacterium (assembly GCA_025928125.1). Taxonomy (GTDB): domain Bacteria; phylum Chloroflexota; class Ktedonobacteria; order Ktedonobacterales; family JADMIN01; genus DAHUXT01. The sequence continues at coordinate 4,008 of JAICKD010000340.1, read as the reverse complement.
TCGCAAGCAGCGTCGTCTTGCCTGAGCCAGACGGCCCAACCACCGCGACAAATTCGCCTGCGCGCACATTCAGCGAGACCGTGTCGAGCGCGGTGACAGCGTTCTCGCCCATGCCATAGACCTTCGAGACGTTATCAAGAACCAGTTTATCCACGTTAGTCCACCCTTCCAATGGCAACCAGCGCATCCACTTTGGCAATCTGGAACAGCGAGAGCAGCGTACCCACCAGCGCGACCAGCAGCAGGACACCGCCATACAGGACGACCAGTTTTGTATCAAGCGCGAATGGCACCGCCGCTGGTATGATTGCCGCGACGCCATAGCTCAGCAGCGCGCCCAACACGATACCGAGAGCGGTCAACACCAGTACCTGCCCCACCAGGTCGCGCGCGAGGAACCTCGTGCCTGCCCCAAGCGCTTTGAGCACGCCGAATTGATTGCTCTTTTGCAGCGTCAGCACGTAGAAAAAGGCAGCCATAATGAACGCGGCGATGATAAACAGGAAGGCCTGAATCATCGTGACCGAGCCGGTTTCCTCTTTATAGCCAGGCAGATTTTGGAGAGCGGTCTCCCTGCTGGCCACCTCCACACCGGAGACTCGTTGCGCCACCGTCGTCGCTGCCGCATCATTGTCCATCTTGATGGCGACCGCGCTGATGGGGTTGGTAGGAATGCCTTCGGCGCCCGTCGTCGGGAATCGCAGCGCCTGCCACTGTGGGATGCTCATGAAAATCACGGGCAGGTGGCTATAGGTCTGGCCTTCGGTAAAGCCAACGACCGTCAATTCCTGGCCAGAGGGCAGCACTTTGAGCGTGTCACCCAGCCTGACGCCCTCCCGTTGCGCCGTGCGGTTGATGACGACGCCATTTGCCGGGCCGCTCGTTAGCCCATTCCCCTGGATGATCTCTGGCGCGAGGAAGCTCGCCGGATCAATGGCGAGAACAGTCGCATCAATCTGATCGTTCGACCCCGCTCGCTCGACGGTGACGGTGAACTGGCCCAGTGGTGCGGCGTCGCGGACGCCAGCGACCTGCCGCACGGCATCTACCGTCGTCATGGGCAGCAGCGAGCGATGGAGCAGCACGCGCGAGCCAGACTGGAAGGCGAGATAGTCGGTATTCATGTTCTGCATGGCAGAGGCGTTGTCGGTCGCCAACCCATTGGCGAGGCCAGAAAGCAAAAAGACGAGCCAGGCGACAAGCGCGAGAATCGCGCCGATCAGCCCGTATCGCAGCCGCGAATGTCGCAGCTCACGTAATGCGAGGAACATGGTCAGGAATCCTCCTGTAAGGCTGCTTAGTCAAGTCTTATTAGTCACGATTGACTATTCAGTAATGATATGGCGCGTGTGGCCATATAGTCAAGTGTGATTAAATATTAGTGAGTATTGCGTAGTATTGTGGAAAAATCATCTGTGACAGGATGTGCAGGACTATGGCGCAGATGACTCACTCCCCACGGACAGTACCTTTGGGGGCATTTCCGTTTTGCGCTGCTACCATGAGAATGCTTATCTTAAGCCTCTTTTGGGGTCGTCGGCGCGTGTGGTTCAGCTTGATTCTGTCGTACAGGCGTTCTATAATATACGGGTTGAGATGCTGCCCGAAGGCGCGATGTCGTGCTCTCCCACTGGGCAGTTATCATCCGTATTTACACGCTGAAACACATCTGGCATTATCCTGTTTTTTCTAATAGAGTCATCATTGAGGGGCGCCCATGTCTCAGGATCGGATTGTCGTGCGCGGCGCGCGCGAACACAACCTCAAGAACATAGACGTCGTGATTCCGCGTGACCAGCTGGTGGTCATCACCGGACTCTCCGGCTCGGGGAAGAGCAGCCTGGCCTTCGATACCATCTTTGCCGAGGGCCAGCGGCGCTATGTCGAGTCGCTCTCATCCTATGCCCGGCAGTTCCTTGGGCAGATGGACAAGCCCGACGTGGACCATATCGACGGCCTCTCGCCCGCCATCTCGATTGACCAGAAGAGTACCTCGCACAATCCTCGCTCGACGGTGGGGACGGTCACAGAGATTTACGACTACCTCCGTCTGCTCTATGCCCGTATCGGCCATCCGCACTGCCCCGTCTGTGGCCGCGAGGTCACCCAGCAGTCAGTGGAGAAGATCATCGACGCCGTCACCTCGCTGCCCGATGGCACGCGGCTGATGCTGCTGGCGCCGCTGGTGCGCGGACGCAAGGGCGAGTACCGCAACGTCTTCGAGGAGATGCGGCGGGCGGGCTATGTGCGCATGCGGGTAGATGGCGAGGTGCGCGACCTCAGCGAAGAGATCGAGCTGGACAAGTACAAGATTCACACGCTCGAAGTCGTGGTAGACCGGCTGGTCATCCGGCATTCTGGCGACGAGGCGAATAACTCTGGCGGGAATCTGCGGCTGGTGGCCGAGCGGCCCGTCGCCTACGTTGCCGAGAGCGCCCAGACTGAGACCGATCCCGAGGCAAGCCAGCGCACGCGCGTGGCCGATTCGGTTGAGACGACGCTGAAGCTGGGCAACGGCGTTCTGCTGGTCTCGATCATCGATGGCGAGGAGCGGATGTATTCCGAGCGGTTCGCCTGTCCGTATGATGGCACGAGCCTGGAAGATCTGGCGCCGCGCAGCTTCAGCTTCAACAATCCGCATGGCGCCTGCCCGGAATGCACCGGCCTGGGTACAAAGATGGAGATCGATCCTGACCTGGTGGTGACGAACCCAGACCTGAGCATCGCCGAGGGTGCGATTCTGCCGTGGAGCCGCTTCGCCAGCACCAGCCAGTGGTATACAACGCTGCTGGGCGCGGTGGCGGAGAAGCATGGCTTCAGCCTGGATACGCCGTGGAAAGACCTGAGTGATGAGGCGCGCGATGTCGTGCTACGTGGCTCGGGCGTCTCGGTAACGTTCTATTATCGCAATCGCCAAGGGGTGCGGCGGCAGTATTCGAGCAACTTCGAGGGCGTGGTTCCCAACCTGGAGCGGCGCTATAAGGACGCCTCGGAGCACGGGCGTGAAGAGATCGAGCAGTATATGTCGGCGCGGCCCTGTCCGGCGTGTAAGGGTGCGCGGCTCAAGCCCGAAAGCCTCTCGGTGACGATTGGCGGGCGCAATATCGTCCAGGTGGGCGATTTCTCGATCATCAATGCGTTGCGCTACTTCGACGCGCTGACCGCCGACGCGGCGGACGCGGCGCATGGGGTGAACGGTACGAACGGCGTGAACGGTGTGAATGGCAACGGGCGCAACGGCAAGGCGAGCGGGCGGGTAAACCTGAAGCTGCTCAAGGAGCTACGTCCCGACGACCTGAGCGGGATCGAGCCGCTGACTGAGCGCGAGCAATTTATTGGCCGCCAGATTCTGAAGGAGATTCGTGCGCGACTCGGCTTCCTGGTGGATGTCGGTCTCGACTACCTGACGATGAATCGCTCGGCGACGACGCTTTCGGGCGGCGAGGCGCAGCGCATCCGGCTGGCGACGCAGATTGGCTCCAGCCTGATGGGCGTTCTCTATGTCCTGGACGAGCCAAGCATCGGCCTGCACCAGCGCGACAACGCACGGCTGATTCGCACGCTGATGCGGCTGCGCGAATTGGGCAATACGTTGATCGTCGTCGAGCACGACGAGGAGACGATGGAGGCCGCCGACCATATCATCGACATGGGGCCGGGTGCGGGCGAGCATGGCGGCTATGTGGTCGCTGAGGGGACGCTGGCGGAGATTTCGGCCAATCCGAAGTCGCTGACTGGGCAGTTTCTCTCGGGCAAGCGCTCGATTCCGATACCGGTGGTGCGACGCGTCGGCAGCGGACAATTCGTGGTGGTGCGTGGCGCGCGCGAGAACAATCTGAAGAACATCGACGTGGCGATTCCGCTGAGCCGCTTTGTAGTCGTTACGGGAGTCTCGGGGTCGGGCAAAAGCTCGCTCATCAACGAGATTCTCTACAAGCGGCTGGCACAGCAGCTCAACCGGGCGCACGCCCGGCCCGGCGATCACGATAACATCGAGGGCGTTGAGTA
>JAICKD010000725.1 GCA_025928125.1 Ktedonobacterales bacterium | reverse complement strand
AGCACGATGAAGACATTGGGCGTCTCGCCAGCCATGCCACACTCCCTGAAAAACTATCGCTCTTACGAGTATCGGCCGAGCTTGCCGCCTGTCTTGCCATCACTGCCGCCCGAAAGCTCGCGGGCGATGGTGCTGAAGGTATTGCCCAGACCGCCCTGTGTGGTGTAGATCGCGCCGGCCTCAGTCGAGGCGATGGCGCGCAGGAATTGCTGATCCGCTGAGCCAAAGCCGACGGCGATGACGTTGATCTCGGCATGATGACAGCGCTTCGCCTGCTGGATGGCGCGATCCTGATAACTCCATACGCCATCCGCCAACACAATGGCGAAGCGCGGCCCCGAGAGGGGGCTTAGCAAGTCGTAGATCGTGTCGAATGGGTGGCCGCTATTGCCACCACCGGTACTGCAACACGTCATCCGATCAATCGCCCGCTCGATCTCGGACTGAGAATGGGTCGCCTGCTGGTCGATATGCACGGCGTCAGAGACCGCGATCAGCCCGATGGCGGTCGTCTTCATATCGAGCTGGCGCACGAATTCATGCGCCGCCTGCTGTGCCTGCGCTAATGGTTCGCCACACATGCTGCCCGACACGTCGATGGCGATGTAGACGGTCATTGGCTCCCCACCGCGGCCGCGCTGATCGCGGGGGCTGCCCAAGAAGCGCGCCGGGACGTCCGGCGGTACCGGCTTCACCTCCAACTTGAGCGGCTTTCCGGTCGAATGCTCGACCGCCTCCACCTGGACGATGGTGCTGCTGTCGTAGCCGTATTTCACGTCCACCTGCGCCTCAGGCGCGTTGAGGGCCGGAAAATCGGTGAAGCTGTAGAGTCCGAGGTAGGTACAGGCCTGCGGGTCGTCCGACTCACCCTGTGTCACAAACACTTCGAGTTCGGTCGTCCCATCGGGTCGCAGTCGCATCGCATAGGGACGCCCCTGCTCGGCGGGGATCGGCGAGTTCTTGACGATTAGGCGGCTATTGATATAGCGGCTGCCGTCCTCGCTCTCGGCGATCAGCCCCAGCGTGTGCGCGGTCACATCCTGAATGCGCCGGTCGCGCAACAGCTCCTTCGCCACTGGCTTTGGCGCGCCCCCACCCAGCCGTTGCGACTGTTCGCGCTCGATTTCGAATGCCGCCTGGATTGCCGCGCCCAGCGCCACCGCTTCGTCGGGGTGGACCCCACCCATGGGCGGCTTTCCCGACATCCGCTCGACCCACGCGCGCACCATCGGCATGCGCGTCGAGCCGCCGACGGGTACCACATTCGCGATATCGCGCCAGCCCAGATGCGCCTGCTGGAGCACGCTCTCCGTCAGTTGCGCGGTGCGCTCCAGCAGATCTTGTGAGAGGTTCTCGAACTGCTCGCGGGTAATGGTGTACGTGGCGGTGTGACCGCTGGCGGTGACGCGAACTGGCACACTCTGGCGGTCGGAGAGGGTGCGCTTCGCCTCCTCCGCCTGCACCAGCAGACGATTGAAGTCGTCACCGACTAGATCAGCGCCAAACTCCGCTTGAAACTGGTGTTGCAGCTGGATCAGCAGCCGGTCGTCCCAATCGCGCCCGCCAAGGCTATGGTCGCCGTCGGTAGCCAGCACCCGCAACTCGTGCGGCGTAATCGCGACAAGCGAGACATCGAAGGTGCCGCCACCCAGATCGTAGACCAGAACATTCTGGGTCTCCTGGCTGGGGCGCATTCCATAGGCAATCGCGGCGGCAGTCGGCTCGTTGATGATCGAGAGGACACGCAGCCCGGCCTGCTCGCCAGCCTGCTTCGTCGCCTCGCGCCGGGCGTTGTCGAAGTAGGCTGGCACGGTTATCACCGCATCGGTGACGGGCGTCTTCAGGTAGTCCTCAGCCTGTTTCTTGAGGTGCGCCAGCACCAGCGCGGAGAGATCGACCGGTGTGTAGTCGCGGCCATTGAACGAGAGCACGAAATAGGGATCGCCCATATTCCGCTTGAAGAACGAGGCGACGGACTCGTTGCCTGCCGCCTGCTCCTGCTTGGCATCCTCGCCAACCAGCGGCGCGCCAGAGCCGAAGTAGACAACCGAAGGAACGGTTGTCCGATTATAGGCGGTCGGAATCGCCTGCGGCTTGCCGTCGCTGTTGATACAGGCGACGACCGAATAGGTCGTGCCAAGATCAATGCCCACGAACGCGCCCATATCGTAAGCCCTCCGCACTCCAGATCTATCGGCCTGGGTACCGTGGCGCCTCGCTGGCAGACGCCCACCATCCGCGGTCATGCACGGTTTCGCACACTTTCAAAGAGCGCAATATGCCTGATGCCTGTCGCGCTAGAATGGCTGCTGAGT
>JAICKD010000312.1 GCA_025928125.1 Ktedonobacterales bacterium | reverse complement strand
CAAACGCCTTTGCGTGAACGACCATACGGCATGAGACTCGGAAAAACGAGGTAAGTCGGTCGTCTAAACCGAGCATCCGGGTTCGATTCCCGGCGGGGCCGCCCCTGAATCCAAGCCTGTTTGGCCACCTCCTGAGGATGCACGTTGGTGCTGGAAGAGGCAATTGACAGTGGTTCTTGCTGTGTGGCTGGAGATTTGCTCAAACAGGCTGTCACAGCAGCAGAGGCCGCATAATGTGCCGACGTTGCTGGTGCAGAAGCAAAAGGCGAGCGGTGTTGCACATCACTGACATCCTTGTGGGTGCAGTGTGCGCATCAATGCAATGCTGTGGCTTCGCGCGTTGCCCGCCTGTAGGTCACGGCTGCCACGACTATAGCGACCCCAGCAATGAGCAGTTCAAGGAAGTAGACAGCAAGGATTGGCGGAAGGATGAGCGCTACCACCAACCCGCACAGCGGCAACGCTCCGAGGAGTGTCATGGCGCGCACTTGGCTTTGCCACGAACTGAGCGGGAATGTCTTCTCGTCGTCAGGTTGGCGAAAGCGCAGGCAGTAGATTCTGAGCACAAGGACGCAGGCGAGGCCAAGCAGGCTGAGGTTCAGTCCAAGGGCCACCACGCGATACCCGTCTGATGGCAACTGCGCTGGAGACGACCAATCCGTAACGGTCACGGGTACCATCCAGATAAGCGATGCCACAGGCAACAAGACTCCGACGATGCCTGCGACGCGCAGGTGCAGCGGCAAACGCCAAAAATAGCGCCGAAGTGACCTCATGTGAACTCTCTCCTCGCGGCGTCGGCGTCCATGCCGTGCCACATGGGCGGTATGCAGTGAGCCGTCGCATGGCGTAGTGTAGCACGCAGCACGGTAGCTGAGCAAACGAGGACTGAAACGAACGGGGCCGCCACGGTTCTTTTCGCTTCTGTGCGGTTAGACGGGGTAGAAGGGGATATCAGGGAAATACCGATCAGGCGTCAGCGGCGCTGGCAGCGAGAGCGTGACCAGCGTCAACCCCGTCGCCTCCAGGGACGTCAGTGTGATCGTGCCACCCTCTCGCCGGATGATTCGTTCAGCGGCCCGGACGCGCGCCACGCTCTCGCGCTGTGAGAGCGCCACCTCATATTCGCGCAGCTCCATTCCCAGGATTCCTTTCGCACCCAGCCTCGACCGCCGCTACATCACATGCTTCACATAGGGCGGCGCCGGCTGGTCCTGAATCGTGCCGTTGAGAAGGTCGGCTAGCGATTTCCAGCCCTACTATGCCGACGGTCGTTGGCCAATGGCGACGTAATAGGTGACACCGCTTCGCTGTTGGGCGACTTCCCGCCGGGCCTGCGCGAGCGTTGCAGTGTGTGTCGCCTCGTCGGTGAGTCCCATCTTGAGGATCAGCGGGCGAATGTTCTCCAGCGCGGAGAAGTAGTTGGCCTCCATCATCAGGCCAACGCGCCCTCCACGCTTGCCCAAGGGCATGAACACCTCATGCGCCGCGACATTGGCCGCGCCTCCCGACTGAAGCATCGAGCCGATCTGCGCGCCCATCGCGATATCGATACCCCGGCTGGCCGCCGCCGAGATGCCCCACTCGTTGAGCGTAGCCAACGCTGGGCCGCCGCCATAGGCTGAGCCAGCCTCGACCAGCTCGATCCATCCTCCGGGCCGTGTCACGCGCAGCAACTCCTGAATGACACCGGGCCAGCGATCTCTGGGCAGCGCCCCCACCAGCATGCGCTGATGCACATAGTCAAACGAGGCGTCGTTGAATGGCAGACCTTCAAGGATGTTGCCAGGCACGAAGACATAGTTGGGCGGACGAATATTCTGCTGATCCGCGCCCGCGTCAATCGGTGGCGGGACCACGTCGAGGCCAATCACGTTGCTATTGGGCCAGATCAACGCCTGCTCTATCGCCCAGCGACCGGTGCCGGTTCCCAGATCGAGCACATCATGCGGCTCCCGGACGGGCGCCTCGAAGTTGCCGCGTCGAACCTGGCGCAGCATGAAGTGCTGGAAGTCGAGGCGGTTGACCTCCTGCATGTCTTTGGGGAGCACATATGGCACACCCGCGGCAAAGCGACGCCCTTGAACCATGCGCGTTCCCGCCGCGCCAGCTTTCTCTGTGCTACTGCCCGGCCTGCGCCGACGCCGAAATGGCCACCATGACATGGCGTATCCACCCCTTCTTCCTTGGCCAACCCGACGCGATAAGCGTATCACGTCATTTGCGCACGCTACGACAGCCTTTCGCATCCTTGCCGATGGCGCCAGGTACATGATACCGATTGGCGCCCTCACCCAAGGAATCCCGATAGACGCGCTTGCGTTGTGCAGTAGTATGGGGCCGGGCGCGCATAGCTGTCAAGCCCTCTTGCTTTACTGTGCTGGTCGCCATCCGAAACCATCATGGCAGCCTCAGCTACCGCGCGGTGGCCGCGCTACTCCTTCTCGACGACCAACCACTCCTCGCCGTCCAGGAGCGTGACGCGGAGCGCCTTATCCCCTGAGACGGTGGTGCAAGAATAGGCGCGCGTGACATACATGCCTGTGTGCCTCCATGCCTCATGGGTATCGAGGCTGTGGATGGTCTCCTTGAAAATGGCGCGGTACTCGTCTGCCGAGACCTCCCAGTGGAACACGTCGTCATGCATCGCCATTCCCCAGTTCCATGCGCACAACCACGACCGGCTCTGATATCGCGCCGCCTACTATCCTAACACCATGCGTCCACTGAGCGGGAGTGGGTGTCTCCATCTTGCCGGGCAGAGAGGATGTGGCGTTCCAGAAGTTGGAGAGAAATCTGCCAGTCGCCGCCGCCCGTCGCATGGTATGTTGCGGATGCGAACCTATCCGCCCGCGTCCCCACATGGAGAGCATACACACGGCCAGTACGAGAGGAACGCCCAGGATGAGGCACTGGTGAAGCGCCCCATCCGCTCCTAACCTGCTCCTCGAACTTGCGCGGGCGGATCGCTACATGTTCCCCATCGATTGCGCGTATGGCGCAACCACGACTAGCCGCCCCGCTATGCTACCGTGAAATCCTCAGCGCAATTGCTTAAAAAGTGTGAGCTTGCTCACAGCAGTGGCGGACACGCCAAACGTACACTTGCTTCACACCGCCACAGATGGCTGCCAGACGCCCTTTTGAAAGGCTGCTCAGAGCATGCGAAGGTTCTTCACGCGCCTGTGTTTCATCTTGGGATGCGCCATGCTTAGCGCAACCATCCTTTCCGGCTGTGTGGCCCCGACCGGTGTTACGCCAGCAGGTACGCCGCCATCCGTGCTCAATCAGGTCTGCGGGACAACTCCCACCGCAAAAGCTCACTCCTGGGTGGATTCCAACCGGCAGATCGTCGGCACAATCAACGGTGGTCCAGTCAGCCAGATCAGCAATTTCACCTATCCACTCGGCCTGCCATTTGAAGATGTCATGGCCCCCACCAGGCCAGGATTCACCACCTGGGCGCCAGACGGAAAACACCTCGCCACCCTGGTGGAGGTCACAAACCCGGCCGGGGTCATGTCTTATCCCTTTATCGTGGACACTAGCACCCATGTGGCCACTCAGGCGCAGCTCCCGGCGAACATGCAGATGGCGTCGCCTATCGAGATGGAGTGGGCGCGCGAGCGTAGCATCACCTGGGCCGACAACAATGATCTCTTGATCTTCTCGGTGATGCCCGCTCCTTTGGAGATTGGTGGGACAAGCGCCTCCAAAACGACGACCTACCGCTATAACCTCACGACGCAGACACTTACTCCCTTGCCTGGTGTGACCACTGCCATTCAAGGCGTCGTGCGCTGCGACACGCTATTCTATCTCGAGCTTTCACAGATGAAGCAGTTCCAGGCCTGTGCGCCTGGCCCGGGGAATACGACCTTCTATTGGTTCCTCGGCGGCGCGTCGCTCAAGCGTTATAGCTTGACCACCCAGACATCGCTTGGCCAGCCCTATTCTCTCGGCGAGACCGCGAGTTGCCCAGACTACTATCATGGTGAGGTAGACGCCATGGGCTGGGATGTCACCGCGAACGGCAAGACACTGGCCTACCAGCGGACCGTTATCGCTGGCGGCCCGCTGAACAATCCGCCTGGATACCCTGCTGTCAAAACGACATCCGTGTTTCAGGTCGTCGCCACGAACAATCCAGGCACGCCCACTCCGATCCTCGCCGGAGCCGTCTCCAATGCCAACGCCTATCTCGCCATCGCGCCAGATCAGAAGCAGGTAGCCGTGGTAGCGAGCAACAGTCTGCTCATTGGTATACCGTCCACACCTGACCCGCTCGTCTTCACTGGCTTCCTGAATGGAGGCGCCGCGACGAAGCATGATCCCTCAGCCGGTGGCCTGCCCGCATGGTACGCGGATAGCACGGGCTTCGACACTTCGGCGCTGTGGAGCGAGGTTCCCGGTGTAGACTTCCCGGTGCTTGAGCAATGGCAGGTAGCGGCTCCGTCCGCCGTCGGCACGGTCACCGGAGCGCACCACCCGGCAAGTCTGCCGTAGCGCCTCTACTACCTATTCAGTAGCCCGGATGGCGCAGCCGCGCCCGCACCTCCATCAGCGTTGTGCCGAGCCGGTTCAGGCCGCTGCCGTCCGCGCCGCCGCCCCAGTAGTAGTCCCTTGGCGCGTTTTCGACGATCTCCTCGTCGCCCGTCGCTAGCAGGATTGCCCGTATCGCCTCGTGCGTCTCGAATTTGCGCTGCACCGCCGCCAGCATGATCGCGTCCTTGACTTGCTCCCAATCGGCGCGCAAGGGGACGCTCCGCGAGCGGCCTAGTTCCGCCGCCTGTTTGGGCGTCGCCGCGCGGTGAATCCGCTCGACATAGTCGGCATGAGCTTCACCTGCGAACTTCTGCGCCTGAAAGTAGTGCTCCACCGTCGGCCACCAGACACCGTCCATCGAGATGCCGTGGCGCGAGAAGTTGGAGAAACACCCATAGGGCTGCTCGCGTGGACTGTAAAAGTAGATTGTCATGCCGTACCGTTTCTTCCCTTCATTCGATATCTGCCCGCATTCTCAAACAGCTATTCTTCGGCAGTTCGCTTAAAGATGAAAATTTCCTCATCTACTTCCTATGGCTCTCACATTTTCCCTCGGCATTCTTCATGAGAAGTGTAGACACAATTGCGTACCACCTAT
>JAICKD010000310.1 GCA_025928125.1 Ktedonobacterales bacterium | reverse complement strand
CCTGGTCAGCGGGCGCATCGGCGATGCGGGGCTGCTGGCCGGCGATCTGCTCGCCGCGCTGCCGCTGGCGCTGAAGCAGACGAAGATCAAATAATCCATCGTCGCCACCGATGTTGTCGTCACGATATTCCCATCGCGAGATCAGGCTTCAGCATGCATTGGCAAGTTGACACATCTACTAGACTTATGACAGTAGTGCCTGCAAGCCTAGAGAGGTCACATTTACATGTGGCATTGGAAGGTTTGAGCTACTTGCTATATGAGCCAGAAGAGGGTCATTATGGCGACAGACCATCCAGCTAACTGTACGTGTGAAGAATGCATGGCGTTGGATCTGTTCCTCTGTGCGACTTGCCAGCGGATGGACGTCTACGACGAGCTCTCCTGTTGCTATGCTTGCGGCGACTATCTTCACGAAGCCTGCGCGCGAGGCTGTCCAAATTGCGATGCTATGCATCTCTGCAAATCTTGTCTGGTATCGCGGGATGGACGGCATGGATGCAAAGAGTGTATGCCGGACAGCACGATTTCGCGAGCGGAGCGATTGGCGACTCTGAAGCAGGCCCTTTTTGCCTCAGGGCGCAAGTACGCATTCTGTTACTACTGTGAGAAACCAATGCCGCTTGCCAGTGTTGAGATATGTATCGAATGCGGCTATCCGCATTGTGACGCAGACACTAATGAATGCGTGGACTGTCACATGACTTACTGCTGCATGTGCTCTGCGGAGTTGGCAATTGGCTATGCACGCGAGACATGGCGTTGCCCAGTCTGTCGCGAGGAAAGCCGTCGCCCTTCCAGAATAGTCACTCCCGAAGGTTGAGATGTACTGCGAAGCTTCCTGGCACGTCTCCTGCACGCACTCTTCGGGCAGGCCGCGCGGGGAGGTCACCCGTGCTGGATGTGCCGGCGCGCGCCGCCTTGCGGCAGTGCGCTGGATGTAAGGAGGACATATGACGACGCATCAGACGCATGCCCATGAGGAGCGGAACCACGGCACGCACGGCGCGCATGGCACGCATGCCGCGGCGGGGCAGCACAAGGGGGACGCCAAGACCCATCACGAGTGGAAAACGGGTAAGCTCTCCGCCGACGACCGCACCTACCTCGAACAGCACGGCGACGACCTCTCGCGCTCGACGCAGCGCGCCAGGTGGATCGGCTCGCCCGGCGAGCATGAGGATCATCCCGGCCAGACGCTCGCCACGCGCAGCCACGACGTGATCCAGCACTGGGCCGAGGAGCGCAATGCCGTGCCGGCGACCATCGCCAGTGACGATGCCAACAATCCGCGCGTGCTGCGCTTCAACTTCCCCGGCTACGGCGGCCAGAGCCTGCGACAGATCTCGTGGGACGCATGGTTCAAGCCCTTCGACGCGCGCGATCTGGTCTTCGTCTTCCAGCAGCATCAGAAGGCCGGCAACCAGTCGAACTTCTTCCACCTGGACAGCCCCGACCGCGAGGATGGGTAGAGCGTCCTCATCCCCTGGCCCTCTCTCCGTGCGAGGAGAGGGGTGATGTGGCGGGCGAGGTGACGGTTGCCGTGCGCCTCACTACTCATCCGGTGGCGGCGCCGAGCGCAGGCGCTTGACGGCGGAGGAGCGACGCTTCTCTTGCAGGCGGCGCTCCTTGCTGACCCGCGTCGGCTTCGTCTCGACACGGGGAATCTCTTCGCGCTGCAACTCCTCCAGCCGCTCCGCCATGCGCGCATACGCCATCTCGCGGTTCCGCGCCTGCGAGCGCCGCTCCGTCGCCGTCACCATGATGCCCGTCGGGCGGTGGACCAGCCGCACGCCCGTTTCCACCTTGTTGCGGTTCTGCCCGCCCTTGCCGCTGGCGCGGTAGAACTCCTCATCGCAGTCGCGCTCCAGCGATTCGCGGTCGGTCGGATAGATCTCAGGCATAATGGTTCCCGGCGCGGACGGCGCGCCTTCCCCTCAGCGGATGTCGAATTTGCTGAGGCGCACGACCTCTTCATCGCTCAGTTCCCAGCCCAGCGCGCCCGCGTTCGCCGCGGCCTGCGCCGCGTTCTTCGCGCCGGGGATCGGCAGCGCGCCCTGGCGCATCAGCCAGTTCAGCGCCACCTGCGCTGGCGTCTTGCCATCGTGCGCCACGCCGATCACGCGCAGCGCCTCGATCAATGGCAGCGTGGCGCGCAGCTTTGCCGCGCCGTAGCCGCTCTGGAGCCGCCGTAGCAGCGGCAGCCGCGCGCCGGCGGCATCTGTGTGGAACTTGCCGGTGAGAATGCCCTGCTCCAGCGGGCTGTACGCGATCAGGCGCACATTCAGCTCGCGGCAGGCCGCCAGCACGCCATTCCACTCCGGCTGGCGATGCAGCAGGCTGTAATGCACCTGATTGGAGGCGAGCGGCACGCCGCGCCGCGCCAGCAGCTCGTGCGTGCGCCGCATCGCGCGCGCGGAATAGTTGCTCACGCCGACCGCGCGCACCTTGCCGGCGTGGACCTGATCGGCCAGCGCGCTCATCAGCGTGTCCAGGCGGATCAGGCTGTACGGCCAGTGGACCTGATACAGATCAACACGCTCCATGCCCAGCCGTTTCAGGCTGGCGTCCAGCGCCCGCGCGACGGCCTGGCTGGTCAGGCGCGCGGGCAGCGGCGCGTATTTGGTGGCGATCACGAGCCGCTCGCGTTCCGGGTCCGCGCGCACGAACGCGCCCAGCAGCGTCTCGGAGACTCCGCTGCCGTAGATCTCGGCCGTGTCGAAGAAGGTGATGCCAGCGTTGCGGCTGGCCGCGTAGGCCGCGGCGACCTCATCCTGTGCATAGGCGCCGCCGTAGCCCCAGACCCGCCGGTCGCCCCACTGCCAGGTGCCGGCGCCCTGCGCGCTCATCGTGATGCCTGTCGCGCCCAGCGCAATCGTCTGCGTCATAGGCCAATCCCACTCTCCTGATACCAATCCTCCCCGCGCCCGCCACATCAAAGAAATACAGCGGCTGAGCCGGACCGTGCCAGTGGATGAAGGCAGATGGGATGTCCGACGCCGGGCGGTGATACAGTACGCGCGAGAGGAGGGACACGCGATGTCGAACGCACTTGATAGCTCCCCAGAGGCCGCGATTGACGCCTGCATGGCCGACGTGCGCGATCTGCTCGCCCGGCACGGTGTGACGGAGGAGTGCCTGCGCGCCATTGGTGAACGGTTACGCGAGCTGGCCCGCACGCCCGGCCTGATCCCCGACGATGAGCTGACGGCCATGCACGGCAGCGATTCGACCGCGACGGTGCTGCGCTCCGAGGGGACGGATGCGCCGACGCTGGTGCTGGCGAAGTTCTCGCCCCTGAGTGAGACACCCGTTCACGATCACAACACCTGGGCCGCCGCCTGCGTCGTCTCCGGGCGCGACCGCTACCGTCACTGGGAGCGGCGCGACGACGCCAGTGACGACGCGCACGCCGACGTGCGCCCGCTCTACGAGAAAGAGCTAGGGCCGGGCGAGATCGTCACCTGGCTGGACCCGCCGCACGACATCCATAGCCAGCAGGGCATCGGCGGCCCTGTCTGGGAGCTAATCCTCTTCGGCAAGAACGCGATGGCGCTGCCGCGCCACTATTTCGACCCAGCCACCGGCGCCGTTCGCGTCGCCATGCCACAGTAGGCGCGCCATAGTGTGCCGCGTCATGCCAAGTTATCCTGGGTTGTCGTCGCTGGGGCTCGCAATACCGAACTGCTGACATACGGCTAAGCAGGTTGCAGTCCCGCAGATACTCCAACAACTCAGTACGAGTTGGTAGGATGCATCGGAGCAACCATTTGTGCTGCCACTGTGTTGCTGACTACCTCTATCGCTTGGCTTTGCGAAGCACCTTGGCTTCTGCGCGCCGCTGCCGCGCCCGGTCACCGGCCTCACGAGCGTGGGGCCATAGTTTGGATAAATGCCTGACAGTATGCGGGCCATCCACAGTTTGCCAAGAGTCGCTGACGCCAACACGTCCTTGTAAAGTTACGGTTTGGCAAGCAACGCTCTGTAGCACATCCATGACGACAGTAAAGGTACGCTCTTCGCCTGACTCTGCACCGCGAGTGGCGCGTATGAATGCCTGTCGCCAGAATTCCGTCAGCGCCATTTCGATGGATGACCTTGTGAGCGGTAGCCCTGTCCAGTGTGCCAAAGCACCTTCTATTCGCCCTTGTGGAAAGTCAGGTGCAACGTCAAAATGCAGCTTCTGATGCAGCGGGTCGGAGCCGTCGTCAAGGCGTTCGATAAGAATGGACAGGCGAGGCCATCCGCGCGTCTTTAATTGCATGTAGGCGACCGTGTCTCGCATCATCCAGTGGATAGGCGATTGCCGAATTGTCTTCACAAGGCTGGGAAGGCTGAATAGGAAGAGTATCACATCCATTATCGCCAACAGCCATTGCAAGAGCGGTGGCACTGCATGTATCTCCGTGTTCAGTCGTACTGTCGCATGATTACGGAAGGCGCCCAGTCCAGCGATTAGAACTCATCTGCATTGCACGCCTGACGAGCGCCTGGTTGGCTTTATGGTCACCTTTATCGCTCGGTTCCAGGTTGATACGGAAGGATTCCGACACAAGTGAATATTTGGAGCCAAACAAACCATGCGGCTCACGGCCATGCAATTGTACGTAAGCATAAGCGGGATGCAGTTTTGTCGCGGCAAACCGCGTGACATGCCAGCGCGTCAGAGTCCGTGTTGCCATTGTCCACCCCTCCCTCCCCCAAGCTAGGGAGCAGACACCCCACGTTACGACCTGACTTCAAGTGTAAAACAGGCGGTGTATAGGCGCAAGTACATGGCCTAATACCCGCATGGGCTGAGCGATTTTTCTTAGTGTGCTCTCTGGCGTCAATATCAATGGTAATCCCAAGCCCGGTATGAGCGACAGATAGGACAACAGCCCAGACTAAAGCGATATCTCGCTCGCTGCCCGCTCCTGGCGCTTTCAAGCCTGCTCGCCTGCCACATCCTCATCCTTACCAGCGCTATAGCCCGCGAACAACCGCCCGCCCACCGGGGCCAGCGCGTCGTCCACGAACGCAATCAGCTCGTCCTTGCGCTCGCCACGGTAATACTCCTCCAACGCCTTCGCCAGCCGTTCCGCCGTCTCGGAGTCGAAGCGGCGCAACGCCCGGATCAGCCATTTGCCCCGGCCCGACCAGGCATGGTGAGCGGCCAGCACGAACTCGGCGG
>JAICKD010000366.1 GCA_025928125.1 Ktedonobacterales bacterium | reverse complement strand
GCTTCGGGAATATCTGCCCAACGCCATCGACCTGCTCAGCGATATGATGCGCCCCAAGCTCGACGCGGACGACTTCAACCTCGAACGCAATGTGATTCTGGAGGAGATCGCGCGCTCCGAAGACGTGCCGACGGGGCAGGCCTACCGCCGCCTGATGCAGAGCTTCTTCGCGGGCAACTCGCTGGGCCACGACGTGCTCGGCACCCGTGAGAGCATCGGCGACCTTCAGGTAGAGCAGATGCGCGCCTACCAGGGCCGCCGCTATGCCGCCAATAACCTCATTCTGGCGGTAGCGGGCAACTTCGACTGGGACGAACTGCGCGCGCTGGCAGAAGAGAAGTGCGGCGCGTGGAAGTCGGGCGAGATGGGCCGCGAGGCCGTGCCGTTCACCCCGGAGTCAGCGTCCACGGTCATTGTCAAGCCCCAGCAGAAGCAGCAGATTATGCTGCTGGCGTGGCCAGGGGTGAGCGTGCAGGACGACGACCTCTATGCCGCCCATCTGGCGATGATGGTGCTGGGCGATGGCACAGGCTCACGTCTCTTCTGGAACATCTATCAGAAGGGGCTGGCCGAGACCGCCGCCGCCTCGCTCTCGCCGATGGATGGCACGGGCATGTGTGTCGCGTTCATCAGCACGACACCCGATCACGCGCCGGGCGTGCTGGAGATGCTCCGCTCCGAATTAAAGAGCCTTCAGGCCGACAGCATCCACGAGGATGAGCTGCGGCGCGCCAAGGACAAGCTCGTCAGCCGCACCGTGCTGGATGGTGACTCGGCGTTCAGTCGCATGCAGGATTTGGCCTACACCTGGGCAGCGAAAAAAGAGGTTCGGTCGATCCAAGACGAGATTGCCGAGATCGAGGCCGTCACATTGGAGGATGTGCGGCGCGTACTGGACCGATTCCCCTGCACGGAGCATCAGGTGCTGACGACCTACGGGCCGCTGGAGGCATCCGCCTTCGGCATCAGCGAATAGGTTGCCTGGAAGGTTCGCCATTCCCGGCGCAGCCCGCGCGCCCACACCCAGAGCAGCAGCGGCAGGACAATGACTACGCGGCTGTTGTAGGCGAGGGCGCGGCGCGGGTGGCCGTGTGTTGCGCAGGAGAGCGCGCGGGTCATGCCGCAGCCAGGACACGGCGCGCCCGTGAGGCGGCGAATCAGGCAGAACGATGGCCCCGCCTCGATGCGCGCGGTAGGAATCAGCCAGAAGACGAGAGGGAAGAGGAGGTAGCATCCGATCTTCCCCAGCGCACGGCGCGCGCCCCGGCTCATAGCTTGACAGAAACGAGCTTTAGCCGCCGCAAGCCACGCCGTTTCAACGGCAGTGGTGAGGTGTGTGTGGCTTGAGCCTTTATCTGCCATTGTATTGCCGTTTCTGTCTGCTTGTGCAAAAATATTCCTGTAGGCATGTTGCACCTCACCAATCAAATAATGGTGTTTGGCGGTTCCAGGCTCAATCGTTCGCCTGGGTAAAAGCATCAACGTACTTTGGACGTGGTGCGCTGCGCTTGAACCGGAGTTTTGTTTTGAGAGCCTCGCTCGCCCGGTGATGCAGTCAACGCCTCGTAGGGTCGGGCAGACCCTTCAGGAGCTAACGTGATGGGTTGCTATGTGCGTTTCCTGAGAATCCATCGGGCCTCGGCCCGTGTGGAGTGTCAATCATAGCTTGCGCGCGAGCGGCCGCCCCTGCGCGTCTTTGTACGAACCGGTGGCGATCATGATGATATCGACCAGCCACCAGATGCCACAACCCCCCAGGGTGATGAGCTTCAGGATGCCGAGGGTGATACTCCCCGTGTAGAAGCGATCAACGCCATAGGCGCCAACGAGAATGGCAAGGATGAGCGTGACCGTCCAGTCGTAGCCTTCAGCGGGGCCGCCCGGTTGCGGCTGCATCGGTGGGGGCGCGTAAGGCTGTTGTCCATAAGGCTGATTGCTAGAGTAGCTAGGCGGTGGATCATGGCGCATTCTTACGTTTCTCCATCACTTCGACTGAAATCTCGCATACTAGCGCAAAGCACGCCCGATTGACAGAATGGGGCTTTAGCCCGCCGCAAGCCATGCCGTTGCAAGGCGTGGAACGGCAGTGGTGAGGCACCACTGCTGGCTTCAGCCCGAGGTCATTCCCATTGCCGATTCCTCCCTATTGTGCGAGAATAAATCGGTAGGCATTTTGCACCTCACCAATAGAATAGTGTTTGCGGGTTCCGTGGTAAATCGTTCCCACGGGTAAAAGCACTACCGTATCTTGGACGTGGTGCGCTCCGCTTGAGCCAGAGTTTTGTTCTAGAGCCTAGCTCGCCTGGCGATGGAGTAACCGCCTCTTGGGGCCGGGCAGGCCCTTCAGGAGCTAACGCAGTGGGTTGCCACATACGTTTCCTGAGAATCCGTCGGGCTTTAGCCCGTGCGGAGTGTCAACCGTACATGCTTTCTTGCTCATTCACCCGTTCACGACTCTTGCTTACAATTTGCGCACGAGCGGCCGACCCTGCGCGTCTTTGTACGATCCCGTCGCGATCAGGATGATATCGACAATCCACCAGATGCCGCAGCCGCCGAACGTAATCAGCTTCAGGATACCGAGCCCAATGCTGCCGGTATAGAAGCGGTCGACGCCCAACTCCCCGAGCAGTATCGAGAGGATCAGCGCCACTGTCCAATCGTAGCCTTGCGCGGGAACGCCTGCCTGCGCCTGCATCTGTGGCGGCAGCGGCGCATACTGCGGCATGGGTGGCGCCGCATACTCTGGCTGCGCTGGCATTGGCGGCGGTGGAGGCGGCGTAAACTGCGCTGGTGGCGTCTCTGGATGCGGCTGCATCGGTGGAGGTGGTGGTGGGGGTGGCGGCGTAAACGACGGCTCCTGTGGCGGCTGTTCCCGCTGTTGCTGTTCGTTGTTCTCAGGTGGCTGTTCGTAGCTCATCGCTGCTTCCTTTCTGATCTCAGCAGAGTAGCGCTGATCCTGAACACACGTCTTCCCTGTGTAGATACGCTTGTCGGACTACCATGGTGACAATTCGCTACACAGGCCGCGTGGAAAGCGCCCGCAGCCGCTCGACGATGGCAGGCAGATGTTCCAGCACGAAGTCTACGTCGCCGTCGTCGCTGCTATGGCCGAGCGTCAGCCGCAGATGGCCGCGCGCGCCGCTCTCGGAGATGCCCATCGCCATCAGCACATGCGATGGCTCGACGCTGCCCGTCGTGCAGGCGCTGCCGCTGGAGGCCGCGACGCCGATCAAATCGAGGTTGAGCAGCAGCGACTCGCCCTCGACACCCGCGAACGCGAAGCTGGCGTTATTGGGCAGCCGCCGCTCAGGGTGTCCGGTGAGCCGCGTGTCCGGGATGCGCAGAATGGCGCTGATGAGCCGGTCGCGCAGCGCCACCAGCCGGGCTGACTCCTCCACGCGGACCGCCTGCGCCCGCTCCAGCGCGATGGCCGCGCCGACCGCTCCCGGCACATTCTCGGTGCCAGCGCGCCGGTTGCGCTCCTGCGAGCCGCCAAGAATCTGCGGCTGGATGCGTGTACCCTGGCGCGCATACAAGATGCCAACGCCCTTGGGGCCGTAGAATTTGTGGGCCGAGAGCGTCAGCAGGTCCACGCCAAGGGTGTTCACGTCGAGATCGAGGAGGCCGCCCGCCTGCACCGCGTCGGTGTGGAACGGGACTCGCCGCTCGCGACAGATGCGCCCGATCTCGGCGATGGGCTGAATCGCGCCGACCTCGTTGTTGGCATACATCATCGTCACCAGCGCGGTCTCATCGGTGATGGCGGCGGCCACATCGGCGGGATTCATCAACCCAGCCTCATCCACCGGCAGATAGGTGACGCGGTAGCCCTCGCGTTCGAGCTGCTGGCAGGTATTCAACACGGCATGATGCTCGACGGCAGTCGTGATGATATGGTTGCCACGGCGGCGCTTGGCGTAGGCGACCCCCTTGATCGCCAGGTTATCGGCCTCCGAGCCGCCGCCGGTAAAGACAATCTCCACTGGACGACACCCCAACATGCGCGCGACGGTCTCGTGCGCGGTCTCCAGCGCATCCAGGCTCTCGCGCCCCAGGCGATAGATGCTGCTGGGGTTGCCGAAATGCTCGGTGAAATAGGGGAGCATCGCGGCGAGAACGTCGGGGTCAACCGGGGTGGTTGCCGCGTGGTCCATGTAGATGACGCCATCGCTGAGTGGCATACTATTTGCTCCGCATCCTGGGGTAAGGTGACATACGACATCCGGTCTTCCGTTCCATCATAGCACCGGGCGGGGACGGAGAACCAGCGCGCCGCGCCCTTGACGAGGCGCCTGTCCGGTGGTATCCTGTATACGATACCCCCGTAGGGTAATAGCAGCAAAGATGGGCCAACTCGCCCAGGAGGATTTCTCTCATGTCAGACGCTTATCTCGAAGTGACCGATCAGACATTTGGCGAGAAGGTGCTTCAGTCAGATAAACCGGTGATCGTCGATTTCTGGGCGCCCTGGTGTACTCCGTGTCTGCGGATGGCCCCCACATTT
>JAICKD010000733.1 GCA_025928125.1 Ktedonobacterales bacterium | reverse complement strand
GCGCAACCCTTAGGCGTGGCTTCAGCCGCCAGCGCTACGATGCGGTGGCGGTCTCCAGCACGTTCAACAGTTGCTCGACGGTGAATGGCTTGGGCAGCACTCCATCCGGGTCCAGGTCACGCGCGCCTTCCAGGTTGCTGATCGCCGACACTAGAATCACTTTGTGGCGGCCACGCTCCACGGGATTGGCCTGAAGCTCTGCCATCATCCCCCGGCCATCCAGCACGGGCATCAGCAAGTCAAGCAAGACTACCCGCTCGCCGCCGCGTGGCAGCAGATCCAGCGCCTCGCGCCCATTGACTGCTGTTTCCGTCGGATAACCTTCTAGCGAGAGCACCTCCACCAGCATCTTGCGGATCGCTGGGTCGTCATCCACGATCAATACTGTTGGCGCGTGTGGCATGCGTCATCCTCTTTCTCTTGCTCATGTGCCGCATATGTGCTGTCGTGCGATATATTTGCGCATCTCTCCCGCGCGGAAACGGCGACGAGACAAACTGACCGCGTTTCAGCGCCCTGCCTCAGTATAACGCCTCAGGCAACCATCACGGCGTCTGTGGAGGCGCGGTCTCTGGCAGGCAGAACTGGAAGTCCGAGCCGCGACCGATGGTGCTCTCGACC
Organism: Ktedonobacterales bacterium; assembly: GCA_025928125.1. Taxonomy (GTDB): domain Bacteria; phylum Chloroflexota; class Ktedonobacteria; order Ktedonobacterales; family JADMIN01; genus DAHUXT01. The sequence continues at coordinate 1,655 of JAICKD010000733.1, read as the reverse complement.
CAGATATTGCCGCCCATCGCCTCGATATACTCGCGGCAAATCCATAGCCCCAGGCCGGTGCCGCGTACGGGCGTGGTGAGCGACTGAGGGGTGCGCACGAACCGGTCGAAGATACGGTCCAGCTCCTCGTTGGCGACTCCTGGACCAGAATCGATCACATGCGCCACCAGCCAGTGCTCGTGGGCGCGGGCGGTGCGCGCAACGGTCTCGTTGTTGCGGGCGTCTTTGCCATCCACTTCCTTCCTGCCGACCAGCCTGCCCTTCTGCTGTAGCCGCTCGCGCTGTTCGCGCCGCACCGCCAGGCGATAGGGCGAGCCGGGCGCATACTTGCCCGCGTTTGTCAGCAGATTCGAGATGACCATTGGCAGCCGCTCGGCATCGGCCAGCACCCACGTCTCCGCCGGAATATCGAGCGAGATGCGCCCCTTGAGATCCTCAGTCAGCCCCGCGACGGCCCGCTCCGCCATCGCCCGCAGGCTCACTGGCTCGATTTGCACGTCCAGGCCGCGCTCCTCCATCATACTCGCATCCGCCAGCATGCCGATCATCCCCGCCAACTTATCGGTGGCGAGCTGAATCTCGCCGCCAAACTGGTTCAGTTTCTCCGGCTCTAGCTTCTCGCCGTGGCGCGTAATCAGGCTGATGTAGCCATTGATCGTCGTGAGCGGAGTGCGGAACTCATGTGAGATGGTGAGGATGAAGTCATTCTTGAGCCTGTCCACCTCTTCCAACCCTTCCTTCGCCTCTTTGAGGTTCTGGTAGAGCCTGGCATTGCTGATGGCGGCGCCCGCCTGGCTTGCCAACCCCTGTAACAGCCCGATCTCCGTCGGCCAGAAGTGGTGGCGCTGGCCAGGCGTAAAGACGAAGAGGGCGCCGAGCAACTCATCGCTCTCCTGCGGACCCTCGTTGCTGAACGCGCCCGAGGTTCCCGGTTGCCTGCTGTCGGCGGCGCGATGCGCAATCGGCACGAGGAGGCCGCTGTAGACCTGATTCTCCTTCAGCAGACCACCGATGATGCTGGCGTCCTCCCAGTCCTCGTCAAGATGGTCCATGACGGCAAACTGTCCGCTTCTGAGGATCTGGCCCACATCGTGCCAACTCAGCGGAACCTGGGTGGGTATCGGTGGCGGCGCCTGTGGATCGCGTCGGCGGCTGGTGGCGCTCATCACCAGATGCGTGCGCGCCTCATTGAGCAGGAAGACCGAGCAGATTTCGGCGGTCGCCAGATGTGACGCCTGATCGGCCAGCGCCTGCACGGTCGTGCCGAGATCAAGGGAGGCATTGATAGTCAGGGCCGCGTTGTTGAGGGCGGCCATCTGGTAGGCCTTCGCCAGATTACGAGCAGCGGTGTCGCGCGTCTCGAAGGCTAGCCGCGCGTTCTCCAGCACGACCGCGGCCGCGCGCGCGATGGACTCGAACAGCTGAGCCTGCTCAGGGGTATAGGCTTCCGCCTGTGGGCTGGCGACCACCAGCGCCCCCAGAAACGTCTGGCCGCTGATGAGCGGCGCCGCCAGCAACGAGGCGACCGGCGCGTCGTCACCCCAGCCTAACTGGCTGAATTCGGGATGGGCGGCGCGTTCCTCGGCGCTGATGCTGCGCACAATCTGCCCGGTGCCCACCGCATGCCACCAGGCGGGCAGGGTCGTAGCGCGGCG
>JAICKD010000650.1 GCA_025928125.1 Ktedonobacterales bacterium | reverse complement strand
TCTCGCGCAGGGCGCGCGCGTCTTCGTCACTGAGTGTACCTATTTGAACGATGGCGCGAATTACGCGCGCATCAGCCGTCACATGACCGCTCTGGAAGCGGGCCAGCACGCGGCGATGTGCGGCGCCGAAACTCTGGCGCTGGTACATTTGGGTGTGGCCGCTGGCTGGACGACGGAGACCGCGTGCGCTGAGGCTGCCCAGGCCTTTACCGGCACGATCATCGCCCCTAGTGATGGCGACGAGCTGCAATTGTGATCCTTGTCACGGTTAGCTCTGCGCGCTGCACAAGCTGAGCGCTAGTATGGTACACTTGCCTGGGCGTCGAGTGATGCTACCGCTGGGGGCCATGCGACTGAGTATTTCTGGCCTCGGCGTAATTTCCACAGTGCTCAGGAGGAAAACTGTGTTTCAGGATCCAAACCATCCCGATCTACAGCAGCTTGCGCAACATCACGATGAAGGCACGCATGACCAGATCCCCGCAGACCAGGCAGCGGCGGCGCTGGCAGCATTCCAGCAGAATGCCGATCCAGCGCTGGTGCAGCAATTGATCGCGCAGCACTATGCCAATATGACGCCCGAACAGCTCCAGGCGGCGGCGGCGGCGCTTCAGGCGAAAGCGGCGGCAGCGGCGCCCGATTCGGAGCACGCAGCTATGGATCCAGCCACCGCGACCGCGGAAGATGTCGCCGCCGCTCATCACTCCATCTTCACCGACCACCCACATGTCGCCAAGGATGTCGCCATCGGCGGCGCAGTGGTGGGCGCCGGAGCGCTGGCGGCTCTCGCGGCGCGTCACTATCTCAAGTCACGCGGATCGTAAACCGCACGTCTCTTGGAACGATGCGCGGGCAGACGAAGCATCTGGCAAAGGTGCGATCTGCCCGTCGCTTACTTTTCCGTGCTTTTCCCTGCCACGCTGCCGTCCGCTATGATATACTTGCTACGAGATGCGATAGAACGTACGTTCACAAGCGTGGTGAGTGGCACGACAGAGCGCCGGAGCGTGACGCATGACTGACCATACGACCGATCGGCTGGTTTCGCCAATGTCGAGCGATGACGACTTTCAAGAGAATAGCCTGCGCCCGCACCGACTGGACGACTACATTGGCCAGGAGAAGGTCAAGGGCAACCTGCAGATTCTGTTGGAAGCCGCTAAATTGCGCGGCGAGGCGCTCGATCATGTGCTGCTCTACGGGCCTCCAGGGCTGGGCAAAACGTCCCTTTCCCTCATCATCAGCGCCGAGATGGGCGTCAGCATTCGCATGACTTCTGGCCCCGCTATCGAGCATGCTGGCGATTTGGCCTCAATCTTGACGGCCCTCGAGGAGCGCGATGTGCTCTTCATCGACGAGATTCACCGGCTCAGTCGTGTCGTGGAAGAGCGTCTCTATTCGGCAATGGAAGACTTTGCGCTCGATCTCATCATCGGCAAAGGTCCCTCTGCGCGCAATGTTCGGCTCCCCCTCAAGCCGTTCACTGTCGTCGCCGCCACCACGCGCGTGGGCGCGCTCACCGCGCCACTCCGCGACCGCTTTGGGGCGATCTACCGGCTCGATTACTACGACGACGCGGCTTTGCAGCAGATTTTGCGGCGTTCGGCGCGCATACTGCGGGTCGAGATGGAGAACGATGGCTGCGTAGAAATCGCTCGCCGCGCCCGTGGGACACCACGTATCGCGAACCGGCTGCTACGGCGTGTGCGTGACTACGCCCAGGTGCGCGCCGATGGTATTATCACTCGTGATGTGGCGCGGCTGGCGCTGACAGCGCTGGAGGTGGATGAACGCGGCCTTGATACGAGCGACCGCACCATCCTGCGCACGATCATCGAGAAATTCGATGGCGGCCCTGTAGGCGTCGAGACGCTGGCGGCAAGCACCAGCGAAGAGGTCGAGACGGTCGAAGATGTCTACGAGCCATATCTCTTGCAGCTAGGTTTCCTTGCCCGCACCCCGCGTGGGCGCATCGCGACGCGCCTCGCTTACGAACACCTTGGCATCCCCTATCGTGGCGGGCCAGAGACCCCCGGACTCTGGGATACGCCGACGGTGTAGCGGACGAGCACCTCTCGCTCACTATTGCGCGTAGTGCTCGCGCCAGAAAGTATGCAGCTTCGTGACCTCATCGGGTGGCAGGAGAACGGGCGTGCCGAGTTGGCGGGCCAGCGCGTAGACTTTGGCGCCATCTTCGAGCGCATGAGCGGCGGAAAAGGTCGCTCCAATCGAAGGTCCAACCACCATCGCGCCATGGTTGCCCCAGATGATCGCGTTAGCATCTCCCATCGTCTCAGCGATCAGTTCGGCAAATTCAGGCGTGCCGGACATCTGATAGGGCGCGATGGGTACCGTGCCGCCCAGACAGAGCGCGGACTCCGCCAGCACCATAGGCAGCGGCTCATAGACCACGCCAAACGCGGTGGCGTAGAGCGAGTGGGTATGCATAACGCAATGGATGTCGCTACGGCGGCGGAGGAGCAGCGTATGCAGAGGCGTTTCTACGCTCGGGCGGTGAGCGCCCTCGACAACCTCGCCTTGCTCGTCGATCACCATGATATCCTCGGCAATGACGAGATCGTAGTCCATGCCGCTTGGGGTGATACAAATCAATCCGGTTTCAGGATCATGCGCGCTTAAGTTGCCCTGTGCCGCACGGACTAGCCCGCTCGCCACCATCTTTTTCGCG
>JAICKD010000334.1 GCA_025928125.1 Ktedonobacterales bacterium | reverse complement strand
CCGAATCCAATGCTGATGGCGACGATGACATAGCCGCTGAGCCATTGCAACCCGACCCCTGGAACCCACCTGTCTTCTTACGTTCTGTCCAGCGGGCTCTAACGCCAACTGGGCAAGTGGCTCAGCGCGCATATCGTGCGGTTGCCTGGCGCACCGTTGGAACGATTGCGGCGGCGGCGCTGGCGCTCGCGCTCTTCATCCCGATGGTTCATAGCATGGTCGAGCTTGCCTATGTAGAACCAGCCGATGGCCCTCACGAGATGATGGTCTATGTGCAGACGACGCCAGACGTTACAGCGGCGATGGCGAAGATCAACGCGGCAGACCAGAAGCTCCATGCTGGCGATCACCAACTCCAGATATGGGTCGGCCAGGGCGAAGAGTGGCCGATGTACTGGTACCTGCGCGACTATTACCTGGACCCCCATCCGGGGACGTATGTAACGTTTGATCCAGCCAGCCTTACCGACAAGTTTGCCGAGGGCGCACCCGCTCCCGACGTGCTCATCCTGTTGCCATCTGACGCTGCCACCTTTATGGCGGCGCATCCAGGTTACCATGCGAAGCAGTATAAGCTGCGCTCGTGGTGGGATGAGTCGTATAAACTGCCACTGTGCAGCGCAACGGTCAAGTCAATGTGTACAACGTCTGCGGATTGGGGAACTGGCGTCGGGCCGGGCAACTATCTGAGCTACGGGAGCCAGCCGCCAGCCAACGCGAAGTTCGATCTAGGGCGGACCACGAATCGGCTCTGGAACTGGCTCTGGCACCGCCAGCCGCTGGGTGATGTCAATGGCTCCTATGATTTTACTCTGGTCGTTCGCGATGGACTACCTATTCAGCCATAGCGGATGCCAGACGCGACGCAACGACCGAGGGGTGACGTGCCGATGAACCAGCAGTCGCACGCTGAGCAGGCGCCTCTGGACACGCTGGAGGAGCGCATTGGCACATCCTTCAGCGACCGCACAGTGCTCGTCCGCGCGCTCACCCATCACTCAATCTGTCCGCAGACGGCGCAGCGCGACGCCTATGATACCCTGGAGTTTCTCGGCGATGCGCTCATCAGCGCCTATGTCGTGGAACACCTCTTTCAGACCTATCCCGATGCCACCGAAGGCGAATTGACCGCGCTCAAGTCCGAGGTGGTTAGCCGACGAGTGTTTGCGCAAATTGGGCTGAGCCTCGGCCTCATGGAATTTATTCGGGCTGATCCTGCCAGCCTGCGCACCTTCAATGATCGTTCGCGCGAGTCGCTATGCGCCGACGTGCTGGAGGCGCTCGTTGGCGCAATCCACCTCGATGCCGGTCGAGCGGCTGGCGAAGAATTTGTCAGCCGATTTATTCTGCCAGTCATATCTGAGGTGCGAGCGACCTTGGGCGAGCGTAACCCCAAGGGCGCGCTCCAGCAGCATGTCTTACGCCAGACAGGACAACTTCCACACTATGAAGTGATTGAGGAGCGCGGCGAGAGCAACGACCGCAGCTACCTTGTCGGCGTCTACGCGGGAGATCGCCTGCTTGGGCGCGGCGAGGGCAGTAGCATTAAAGCGGCTGGCCGTGAGGCGGCGCGTGCGGCGCTCGCGGGTGAATATCCCGATGGCAACGAGCCAGTCACAGAATAAGCATGGCATCGCCGAAGGAATAGAACCGATAGCGCCGAGCAACCGCCTCCTCATAGGCGCGCAGCACCAGCTCGCGGCCAGCGAACGCGCTCACCAGCACCAGGAGCGTCGAGCGCGGCAGGTGGAAATTGGTTATCATCACATCCACCGCTCGGAACTCCGAGCCGGGCCGGAGAAACAGCGACGTGCGCCCGCGATAGGGCGTTACCAGCGCATCAGGGTCAGTCAATTCACCGCGCGCTCGCTGCTCGTCGGTTAGCGCGGCGACGCTCTCCAGCACGCGCACTGATGTCGTGCCAACGGCGACGATTCGCCCCCCGGCAGCCCGTGTCGCATTGATTTTCTCCGCCGCTTCAGCATCTAGTTCAATCTCTTCTGAATGCATCACATGCGTTTCGAGGTCGTCTTCGTCGATGGGGCGGAAGGTATCAAGGCCGATGTGCAGTGTGACGGTTGCCAGGCCAATGCCGCGCGCGGTGAGGGATGCGAGCAGTTCTGGCGTGAAGTGCAATCCAGCTGTTGGCGCGGCGGCGGAACCCGGTAAGCGGGCGTAGACGGTCTGATAGCGTTCGCTGTCAGCGAGTGGGGCATGAATGTAGGGTGGCAATGGCACCGTGCCAACCCGCGCAATCGCGTCGGCGACCGTCCCCTCGCTGGCGGCAAGATGGACGATGCGCCCACCGGATGGCGTGCGGTCCAGAACCTCCGCGGTGAGCAGCCCGTCTCCAAAGAGCACGCGCTGGCCCGCGCGCAACCGTCGCCCCGGACGCACTAGCGCCTCCCAATAGTCCATGCCCAAATCGTTGCGGATTGCCAGGAGCAGGATTTCTGCCCGCCCGCCACTATCCTGCTTTACGCCCAACAGGCGCGCGGGCAGCACACGGCTCTGATTGGCGACCAACAGATCACCTTCACGCAAATAATCCCCGATATCGTGGAAGCGCCGGTGCTCGGTCCGCCCATCGCTGCGATGCAGCACAAGCAGACGCGAGCTATCACGCGGTTCAATCGGCGTTTGTGCGATCAATTCCTGGGGCAGGTCGTAGGTGAAGTCGGCGATGTTCATGGTTCACATTATATCCCGGAGCGAGGAACACGACGCTACCGGACGGGCCTTGGCGCATTCTTCGCGGGAGGCGGAAGCCGCCTCTTGTCTGCTGCTGGCTTAACCGAGCGGTGGGCCAGTCGTCCGATGAATGGGTAGGTATACTTTTTGCCCAATAGAGAGGCAATAGCCCCAATAATGGACGACGCAAAGAAAAATACTGTCGCACCGACCGGAATAAGAAATAACCCGATTACCGAGCCAACCATACTCCCGCCCGCAATTTGCCCGGGCAAGCCACTTGATTCGGATCCGCCAATGGAGAGAATTGTCGTCAGTAAAAGCAGGCCGATAGCCAGGAAGACAATGATATGCCCTAACGTCTGCCAGAGGACGGCTTGCCGCGCCTGCATCGCCACATAGCGCGAACGACGCCGCTGAGTGAACCAGATCACTGACGCGAGCAGCATTCCTGGTAAACTGAAGAGAGTCAGCAGATGGGCGACGGCGGCGAGAATGCGTTCTGGAGCATTCGGGCGTACGGGATAGCGCACCTCGGACCAGTATGTTGGCCCGTCGTTCGTAAATATTGGCGCCGATCCTTTCCTGGTTCGTTGCGCGAAAATCTGGATACGGAAGCGCGATGCATAGCTTACGCTAGAAGGGGACAAGCAGTCAAGCGGGGACTGACAACCACATCGCGGAGTGTCACAACCGCTCTCGAATCGCTTGCGCAAGTGCGCTATATTCAGATATCGTGCGGTATAAAGTACCGTTCTGGCATGGGCAACAGGCCAGAATATGGTATGGTGTGGCGATGTGTCGGCGAGAAAATGGGCAGCGCTGGCGAGGTTGTGACGTCTGCCTGTCCGAAATAATCACTACTCATGAATGAGAGGGCCGCAAGTGGACGACCTTCACCCAGATAGCGATGATGCCAACGTCGTGAAGATCCCCAGTGACAACAGCGTTAGCAGTGATGACACAGTGGATGCGTCGGATTCCCCGGTAACAGACGACGCTGACGCGGCGGATGAAGCTGCGAGCAAGGAAAGCGTCGCGCCCGATAATGGGGTCACCGACCAGCCTGCCGCGAACAAAGTGGACGAAGCCGACTCAGCGCTAGAGGCTGATGATGCTGTGGCTGCGTCGCAGCAACCTCCTTCAGATGGGGCGCGCTCCGACGACGCGGCAGACGCGGCAGACGCGACAGACGAGCTAACAGCAGACGCGCCGGAAGAAGCAGCGGCGGATGCTGTATTAGATGACACTGTGCCTCTGCCTGCGGTCGATATCGCATCAAAACAAAGTAGATCAGACTTTTCGACGATTCGCGAACTCGGCCGTGATGCCTGGGGCCGCATCCTGCTGGCATGGCGCGGCGATGCCCAGGCATCATCTGGCCAGGAGCCGCCAGTAGTGCTGCTGGAGCGGACTGCTCTCGATGTCGAAACCGCGAGGCGCATGACCGACTTTCACCTCTACCATGCACGTCTTCTGGCGCCGAGAGCGGTTGTTCAGCGGGAAGGCGATACCCACTGGCTCGTCGTCGAAGCGCCTGCCAACTATGAAGCGCCGTTCGAGACGATTGGCGATGGCGGGCGGTTGGAGGTGCGGAGTGCGCTCAAAGCAGGGGTAGGGCTAGCCAACGCGCTCTCGTACCTGCACACCAATGGCGTCGCGCACGGGAACGTCGATCCAATGGCGATCTTGGTTCACGATGGTCGCGCCTACCTCAGTGGTGTTGAACGGTGCGCGCTCGTCGAGGCAGCTGACGAAACGGGCGTGGCCCTCTATGCTGCCGATGTGAACGCGCTGGGTCGCGCGCTTGCGATGCTCGTGGGGCTGCCTGATGAGGCGGACGTCGACGAGACTGCTCCCGCGCAGGCGCTTCGGGCTATCGCGGCTCGTGCGGATGCGGCTGGATACGCGACCGCGGAAGAGTTGGCGCAGGAGTGTGGGTCGGCGCTTCAGGAGCCCGCTCTGGCGTTGCCAGAACCGGATGAGTCCGTGACCCATGCGTTGGAGTTTCATTGCGGAACGGCTACCACGGTTGGGTTGCTCCGCACGCAAAACCAGGATGCGCTTGGCTGCACAGTTCTGAAGATACGCGACGACATTGGCAGGGATCAGCCACTTGGTATCTTCCTCGTCGCGGATG
>JAICKD010000798.1 GCA_025928125.1 Ktedonobacterales bacterium | reverse complement strand
TCATTGGCCTGGCGATGCTGGCGCTCTCACATGCCCTTGCCCTCTTCATTGGTGGACTGTTCGTCGTGCTCGTCGCCAACACTGTCAGCTCGACCGCATCGCAGGGGCTGGTTCCCGATTGCGTGCCAATGCACCAGCGCGGGACCGCCTCTGGCTTCGTCGGGCTGATGACACTGCTCGGTACCGTTGGCAGCCTGGCGGTGGCGTCCGTCTTGCTGGGCCAGTCCACCAGTGGCGGCGCGGCGACGTCGGGCATCGCGCACGGCGCGGCGCTCTTCTACATCGTTGCGGCGGGCGTCCTTGCCCTCTTCGCGACGATTCCGCTGCTGCTCATTAAAGAGAACACCTGGGCGCACCGCATCGGCCTACACCATGCGCGCCATTCACAAGAGCATGCAGACGAGTCGAACGACTCTGGCGAATCAAGTGCGGACGTAGCACGTAGGGGACGCTGGGCTACGCTGCTGCATCTGTGGCGTCAGGCGAATTTCCGCTGGGTCTTCCTGACCCGCGCGTTTGTGATGCTGGGGCTGGCGCTCTTCATGACCTATATCGAGTATTACTTTGCCCGCGTCGCGCACGTGACGAACTTCGTCCAGGCCACGGCGGTCATTGCCATCCTCTCGCTGGCCGGAGCCGTGGCAAGCACCTTGCTGGTAGGTATGCTGTCGGATCGCATCGGACGGCGCGCGCCCATCGTCGCCGTCGCCTCGGCGTTCATGGCCGCCGCCGCGCTGATCTTCGTTGTCGCGCCCGGACAGATTCCGCTCTGGCCTCTCGGTCTGCTCTTCGGCCTGGGCTACGGGGCGTACATGAGTGTCGATGTCGCGCTCGCGGTCGATACGCTACCCTCGCGCCATGCCGCCGGACGTGACCTGGGCATCTGGAGCATGGCTTCGACGCTCCCCGCCGTGATCGCGCCAGTGCTTGGCAGCGCGGTGATTGTGCTGGCAAGCGACATCGGCCAGATGGCCATTGGCTATCGTGGCGTCTTTGGGCTGGCGACCATCTTTCTGGTGCTGGGCGCGGCCTTTGTATTAAAGGTACGCGAGAACCGTACGCATAGCGACTCAAAGCCAGATGTATCGGACACAGCCTCGCTCGAAGTGGAGCGGATCGCCGTGTGAAAAAATGAGGTGGCGGCGTCTGGTGATAGACTGGTGCATCGGAGCACATCATGGAACACCCGGACGCACAGCACCCAACACCCCCATCTGAGGCGCCGTCCACCAACGCCAACACCAACGCCTCGCCGGGGCGCGCGAATGGGCGCTATCGCGGCCCTGCCAGTGGCCCTCGGCGACCCAATTTCCGCACCTATGGTGTGCCGGTGCGCGAGCGGCGACAACGCGCCTACGCGGCGCAACACGCGGCGCACGCCCCAGGCGCGGGCGTCAGCGCTCCCCGGCGGATGCTGGTCACCGCGTTCATCAACCGCAACTTCGCGCTGCTCTGGTGGGGCCAGACGGTATCCAGTGTCGGCGACTTCGCCTGGGATACCGCGCTCATCCTCTGGATCGCCACCGACATCGCCGGGAACCAGTCGTGGGCGCCGCTGGCGGTGAGCGGCGCGATTCTGGCGGCGGCAATCCCGCAGATTGTGGTCGGGCCGGTCGCGGGCGTCTTCGTCGACCGCTGGGATAAGCGCCGGACGATGATCGTGATGACGGCGATCCAGGCCGTGTTGGCGGCGCTGCTGGTCGTGCCGGTGCTGGGCGTCTCGCTGCCAGACATCGGCAGCGCCCACATCGCGCCTGGCTGGCTGCTCGGCGTCATCTATGCCGATATTTTCCTGCTCACCAGTTGCTCGCAGTTCTTTCTGCCCGCCCAGCTCGCACTGATTAAGGATATTGTCGCGGAGCCGCGTCAGGACCAGGCCATCGAGATGACGCAGGCCATCCAGGGGTTGGCGGTGGTGATTGGCCCGCCGGTGGCCGCCGCGCTGGT
>JAICKD010000862.1 GCA_025928125.1 Ktedonobacterales bacterium | reverse complement strand
GAGGACACCTGTTCGCTCATTCGCCGCCTGTTTCCTTTGAGAGTACTGCAACCTTCTCAGCAGTATAACGGCCTGCGACGATGCGGGTCAAACCAGGCGCCCTCCATTGGACCTCTGTGTGACAGGATACGTCAGAATACGTCGGGGCGCATGGTGTCTCAACTAAAGGTCATCTGCCCGACAGGTGTATGCGCCAGCAGCCGCTGTCCGGCGCGCCAGAGAACATTGCGCCGAGCCTCGTCGCTCCAGCCATCCAGGTTGTCGAAGTCAGCCAGCCAGCGATCTGGTGGGATGAAGGGGTAGTCTGAGCCGAACAGGAACTTGCCGTTCAGCCGCCCAGCCGCTTCTCTGAGCAGGGCGGGTGGGATGTACTTTGGCGACCAGCCAGAGAGGTCGTTATAGACGTTCGGCTTGTGCTGCAAAATCGCGATCATCTCCTGCTCCCACGGCCAGGAGGGATGCGCGCCGATGATTGTCAGACTGGGCAGGTCGGCGGCCAGATTATCCAGGTGAATCGGGCGCATCGTCTCCAGTTTGATGGACGCGCCACCGGGCATATTGGCGCCCAGCCCCGATGTTCCCGTGTGGAAGAGCGACGGGATGCCCAGCGCGGCGATGCGCTCGAACAGCGGGCGGAACTGCGGATCGTCGGGATAGAAATTCTGGATGCCGGGATGGAACTTCGCCCCGGAGAGGCCCAGGTCTTTGACGGCGCGCTCGATCTCGGCGATAGCACGCTCGCCTTTATGAGGGTCAACGCTGGCAAAGCCGACGAATCGCTCGGGGTAGCGGCGCACAATCTCGGCGACGGTGTCGTTGCGCAGCGGCTTCTGGCCGGTGGCCGTCTCGGCGTCCCACGCCAGCAGCACGCCAACAATATCCTGCGCGGCGTAGTAGTCGGCGATCTCCTCGATGTCGCGCAGCTTGACCTCTTTATGGAAGAATTGCTCGGCGGCCGCGCGGTACTTGCCGATAGCGCCATCCATAAACTCGGCGATGGGCAGGTGGACATGGAAGTCTATCGCGCGTGGCATGCTCTGGCCTCCTCGCCGCTGTACATTCTTTCCTCTAGCGATACCATGTCCTCATTGGAATCTCATGAGAGACAGATATACGTAGAGACTACGTCGCGCGCTCAGGTGTTCTCTCAGGTTCATCTCAGCTTTCCACATCAACTATACCACGGAAAGCGGAGAGCAGACAGGCAGGCTATCTGGTTGCCGCGCCACTGGCGGCGGGCATATACTGACAGGGCGGCGCCAGACATTTTCGGGCATTTTCGGGCATTCCACGCCGCACGGAGCGAGGCGGTATCGTGCGGGATATTCCAGCGAGGACGGGCAGACAGACTGACAGCGCGCGCGAGTTGATCGAGCGCGCACAGCGCATTCTGACCTTCGAGCAGCGTAGCGGGCATCAGGATACCGCCGTCAAGCCGGGCGGCATCGAGGCGTTCATTGAACGCTGGTCGTCGCAGATGCTCGACGCCCGCAATCGCGGTGAGATCGCAGCGCCGCCCGCTGGCGCATCGGGACGCTTCCCCGAAGTGGCGATCCTGCATCTGCTGACGGGCTATCGCGCGCTCGACCCGATGCAGCGCGCTG
>JAICKD010000748.1 GCA_025928125.1 Ktedonobacterales bacterium | reverse complement strand
TAGTCACGGCTCAGGTCGAGGCCGCCGCTGATGCCCTCATCACGCAGCCCGGCGTTGAGCTGCTCCACCGAGATCGGACAGCGCACCGCGAACTCGTCGAAGAACGGCCGCGCAAACAGTGGCTCGAAGCCCGGTAGCGCACAGATACGCTCCTGGGCGTAGTGGGCGCGTTGCAGGCACTGCTCGCCAAGCTCCCGGAAGCCCTGCTTGCCCAGCGCGGCGAGGTAGATGGTCGCGGCAACTGCCAGCAGCGACTGATTGGTGCAGATATTCGAGGTGGCGCGCTCGCGGCGAATCTGTTGCTCGCGCGTCTGCAGAGTCAGCACGTAGGCCTCCTGCCCGCGCGAATCGAGCGTCTTGCCCGCCAGCCGTCCCGGCAGTTTGCGCAGAAACTCGTTGCGCGCCGCGAAGAGACCGAGCGCCGGGCCGCCGTAGCCCATTGGGTTGCCGAGACTCTGACCCTCCGCCGCGACGATATCGGCGCCGTAGTCACCCGGCGCGGCCAGCACGCCAAGCGAGGCAGGCTCGGTGATGGCGACGATGAACGACGCCTTGCCAGCGTGCGTCACCTTCTCGACGCCGCGCACGTCTTCGAGCGCGCCGAGGAAGTTCGGCTGCTGGATGATGACCGCCCTGGTCTCGGGCGTCATCGCCGCCTCTAGCTCGGCCACCGAGGTAATGCCGTTGTCCAGGCCAACCTCGCGCATGCTGAAGCCGCGCGCGTTGGCGTAGGTCTGGAGCGTGGCGCGATACTGCGGATCGAGCGCCCGCGAGACGATCACCTCGCCGCGTCCCGATGGGCCAACCGCCATCAGCGCGCCCTCCACCACCGCCGTCGAGCCGTCGTAGAGCGAGGCGTTGGCGACATCCATGTTGGTGATCTGGCAGACCATCGTCTGGTACTCGTAGATCGCCTGGAGCATCCCCTGGCTGACCTCTGGCTGATACGGCGTATACGAGGTCAGGAACTCGCTCCGCTTCACCAGTGCGGGGACGAGGCTCGGCACGAAATGGTCATACGTGCCGGCGCCCAGAAAGGAGATGTAGTGATCGAGATCGGCGTTCTGCTCGGCCATGCCCAGCATCAGCCGCCGCAGATCAGGCTCGGCGAGCGACGGCGGAAGCTCCAATGAACGTTTGAGGCGTACCGCCTCAGGGATAGGCGTCAGCAGATCCTCGATAGAGGAGGCTCCAACCGCACGCAGCATCTCCTGCTGCTCGGCGGAGGTGTTTGGCACATAGCTCATGATGCGTTCGATTCCTCGCCAGCCCGCGATGGTCGGCCTGGCTCAGATGGCCAGCATCGCCGGGACGTAGTGGTGTTCATTCAGGAGGTCGGCAATGATCCCCTGTGTACATCCATTATACGCTGTAGCGCTATACTGGCCTGACCTACGGGGGGCGAGGGAGAGGCTGGCGACTGAAGTCGCGCCTCAATGGCCTGTGGCCACGAAGCCTGCCTTCGCAGGCTCCAGAGACAACCCACTGGAACGCACGCCGGGCAAGCTGGAAGAAACCGCGACGGCAGGTTGCAAAGACGCGCTCACCCGTGGACGGTCCCAGTAGGGCATGGCCTGGACAGTCCGCGCAGGCGGACTTCGTGGCCGCAGGCCCTTCAGGCGCGGTTTTAACCGCCCGCGCACCGCCGCGCAGTATCCCCGGTAATTGCTGAAACCACATTAACCGCCCGCGCTAATGTCCAGCCGTCTTGAGGAACTCGGTGTAGGCGGCGGCGTCCATCAGCTTATCAAGCTCGGCGGGGTCAGACAGCCGCAAGCGCAGCATCCAGCCACCGCCGTATGGCTCGCTGTTCACTAGCTCTGGCGTGGTCTGGAGGGCGCTGTTGACTGCGACGAGCGCGCCACTCACTGGGATGAATAGCTCCGAGGTCGCCTTGACCGATTCAATGTCGCCGAAATGCTCATTCGCCTTGAAGTCGCGGCTACCCGCGTCATCCCAGGGAAGATCGAGGTAGACGACATCGCCCAGCTCATCCTGGGCGTAGTCCGAGATGCCAATGGTCGCCTCATCGCCCTCGACGCGCACCCACTCGTGCGTTTCCGCGTATTTGAGATCGTCCGGCTGATCCGTCTTGGCCATGGTGTTCTGCTCCTCTGGCGCCCGCGCGCCTGCTCAATGTGGAACCACCCCCTCATCTCCCCCTCCCCACAAGGAGAGGGGTTGGAGGAGCTATTTCGCGCGTTTGTAAAACGGC
>JAICKD010000610.1 GCA_025928125.1 Ktedonobacterales bacterium | reverse complement strand
GCCAGTCGCAAGGGGCATCACCATGTAGGGCAGCCCCTGCGATTCGCCGTAGTCGAGCACGGACAAAATGTGCTCGTGCCGCAATGAGGCGGCGGTCTCCGCCTCGCGATAGAATCTGGCGTGGAAGGCGTCATAATTGCTCGTTGTCCCTGGTGAGTCCCGCAGCACTTTGATAGCGGACTTCACGTGGAGATCGTCCAGGCGCCGACCGAGGTAGACGGCGCTCATGCCTCCGATGCCCAGCACATGGGTGAGGCGGTAGCCCGCAAGCTCGCTGCCCAACAGTGGATCGTTCGCTCCCAGCATGGCAGATGTCCTTCTAAGACGGCCACGCTGATGCTCGGGTGCAGGGCAGATACCGTCCGGGGAGGAACTACGTGCAAATTCAATGCCAACATCATCTCCTACATTGGGAGGCGCGAGACACAATGCGATGTAGCTCTTGTGTTCCTCCGGCGACTTCCCATAGCACGAAAAGCCCGGCGGCGTTGCCGTGCCATGCCCGCTCTGATATACTGCGAGACTGATTGCGCGCCCAACACATCAGGCGCAACGAGCAGCAGCGGAAGGGGCATTGGGAAGCGTGGAAGCGAAACTGATCGCGGACCGCCGCCTGTGGAACGAGTTTGTCGCGGCGACACCAACCGGCCACCTGTGCCAGACATGGGAGTGGGCCGAGAACTCCGGCGAGGCGGCTGGCGCTGGCTCGCTGCGGGTCGGCGTGATGGATGGCGACCGGCTGGTAGCGGCGATATTGCTGGTGCGTAGCCGCGCCAGTGGACTGCGCGCGCCGTTCTTCTACGCGCCGCGCGGCCCCGTCGTCGCCGACGCCAACTCGCCCGCGCTGCCGCTGCTGATCCGCTTCGCCAAACGCGAGGCGCGCAAACATGGCGGTATCTTCATCCGCGCCGAGCCGAACGTCTTGCAGGATGATCCGGTCTGGCCGGGCGCGCTCAAACGGCTCGGATTCCGGCCAACCTCGCATCACATCTACCTGCGTAGCGCCTGGGTGACGGACCTCCGCGCCGATGAAGAGACGCTGCTCGCCAATATGATGACCACCTGGCGGCAGAACATCCGGGCGGGCGCGCGCAAAGGGCTGACGGTGCGGCTGGGAGCGGGCGAGGCCGACCTCGACGCCTTCTACCGGCTGCTGGTTGAGACGGGGCAGCGCGACTCCTTCCACGTCTACCCAAAGCAGCTTTTTCACGATATGCTGGTCAACTATTCCGCCGAGCGCGCGGCGCGTGACGCCACCGCTGAGATGGCGCTGCTGCTGGCCGAATACAACGGTGAGCCTATCGCGGCGGCGACGGTGGCCGTGCTGGGCGCCTGGTCGTGGAATCTGCATAGCGGCTCATCCGGCCTGCCAGAGCATCGCAAGCTGCGCCCGAACTATCTGCTGCAGTGGGAGTGTATGCGCTGGGTCAAGGCCCACGGCGCCGACTACTACGACTGGCGCACAATCCCCGATGTATTGGAACCAGGGCAGGAGCTTTACGGCGTCTACGAGTTCAAGCGGGGATTTGGCGGCTCGGTCCGGCGCGTCATCCCGACACAGGATCTGGTAGTGCGCCCCGCGATCTACTGGCCGTACTACGCAGCAGTCTCGCTGCGCCGGAATATGCAGCGGCGCAAACGCGCGGCTTTCGAGCGCCGTCGCGAGCAGGCGCGCCAGGCGGCAACCAAGAAACAGGCGAATAGTAGCCAGGCCACTGAATCACCTGAGGCAAAGACGGCGACAAAGGCGTAGGCAAATTACGTCCTGTGTGAAATGAGTGGATCTGATGGGCTGCATTGGCCTGATCGGTGCGCGCCGTAGGCTGAAGACCTACGGCTAATCCTGGGGCGAATGTATCTCTCGCCGGGCAATGGGAACCGTGCGATTGGGATTAGCCGCGGCATTCATGCCGCGAAGCTGGATTACCACTTCTCTCGCCCTTAGCATATGAGGATCAGCATGCATGTAGAGATTATCAACGACTGCGAGCAGTGGAACACGTTCGTCGAGAGCTGCCCGACCGGCAATATCACCCAGACGTGGGAGTGGGCCGAGCTGGGCCAGCATCTCGGCAGCGCCGCGTTGCGTCTGGGCGCGCTGGAGAACGGCGCGCTGGTGGGCGCGATGCTGGTGATCGTCGAGCGCGCGCCACTGCTGCGCCGCCCGTATCTCTACGCGCCGCGTGGCCCCGTCGTCGCGGACCCCACATCGCCCGCGCTGGCCGCCCTCGTCACCGCCGCGCGCGAACAGGCGGCAAAGGCTGGCGCGTTCATGGTAAAGGTCGAGCCGAGCGTGCCGGATGGCGACGCCGCCTGGCTCAAGGCGCTGGCCGATCAAGGCTTCACCCGCAACCCCTACGCCACCCATCCGCGCCGCTCGTGGGTGCTAGATATCACACCCGATGATGACGCGCTGCTGGCGGGAATGCACGAAAAGTGGCGCTACAACGTCCGACTGGCGGGGCGCAAGGGCGTCACCGTGCGCGAGGGCAGCGGCGCGGCGGACCTGGACGCATTCTACCGGCTCTACCGCGAGACGGCCGACCGTGACGGCATCTTCATCCACGGCCAAGAGCACTACAACGACTTCCTGCGGCTCTATGGCGAGCGCGATGCGGCGGCGCTGTTGTTGGCGGAATATGAAGGAACGCCTATCGCCGCGCTGATCGTGGCGCGTTGCGGCCCGGTCGCCACCTATATGTTCGGCGCATCCTCCAACCAGCAGCGCAATCGCATGCCGAACCACCTGCTCCAGTTCACGGCGATGCGGTGGGCCAGTGCGCGCGACTGCGCGCTCTACGACTTCCGCGCCATTGCCGAGGTGCTGGAACCCGACGAGGATATGTACAGCCTCTACACCTACAAACGCGGCTTCGGCGGCTATTC
>JAICKD010000538.1 GCA_025928125.1 Ktedonobacterales bacterium | reverse complement strand
GCTGCGTTCGGCGCGGCCGTGGCAGCCTCGTATCTGCACCGCGCCACGGCTCATCTGACCATTCCCGCCCCGGCCCCAACTGTCGGCAGCTACAGCAATGGAGTGGTGGTCCAGCCTGGATCAGAGGGTATCGCGCCGACGCCGGAAGCGCCGAAGTATCAGATCGGCGCGTGGATGTCCAACAATGCGCCCGGTGGCGGATCGGTCAAAGTCTTTGTGCGCTTGACGGAAGATGTCGCGCCGATTCCGCAGATTCCGGTGACGCTCTCGGTGCAGATGCCTGGCGGCTCGATTGTTCAGCTTGGGCCAACCAATACCGATGGCTATGGGCTAGCCATCTTCACCGTGAATTTCGGTGGCGCCAGAGGAGCGCCGATCTTTGTAACCGCCAGCGCAAAGGTAGGAACCGAGGATCTTACGGCTGAAACGGTCTTCGTCCCCGCGTAACCCCAAACGACATGTGGTGGGCAAAAACACGACAGGCGCGCCTGGATCTTCCAGATGCGCCTGTTTGCTCTGAGCGCTAAAGCACGCGGCTTTGCATGTCTCTACGGCACATCAAGCTTGATGACGCCGTCCTCTACCCAGACCTCGTAGCTTCCCGCCGACCCAGTGGCTGGCAGCGAAAGCGCCTCGCCGGTGCGCAGATCGAACCGCGAGCCATGCAGCGCGCACTCGACGGTCGCATCCTCGAAGACTTCACCCTCTGAGAGCGAGAAATCCTCGTGGGTACAGGTATCGCCAATGGCGTAGTATTCGCCGTTCACATTGAATATCGCGATGGGTATATCGTTAACAAAGACGCACGCCGACTGACCCGGCTGAATATCGCTCTCCGGACCAACCTCGACGATTGCCATGACATTCCTCTCTTACCTTTGAATCATGATCGTTCACGCTGCCAGGCGTCCCATATGATGATCGCTAGGATGCCCGCGACGTTTCGGCCTCGCCAACACGCGCCGCGATCTCGCGCCGCAACGCATCGCGCAACCCTTCCACCGGCACTGCGGCCACCAGCGGGTCCACGAAGCCCTCGACGATCAGCCGCGTCGCGTCCACCCGGCTCAGACCGCGACACATCAGGTAGAACAGCTGCTCCTCGTCCACCTTGCCGACGGTCGCGCCGTGAGTGCAGCCAATAATATCGTTTGCGCCGATCTCTAGATTTGGGATCGAGTCGGCCCGCGCCGTGCGACTGAGCAGCAGATTCCGATTCTGCTGGTAGGCAGCCGTCCCTTTGCCCTCAGGCGTCACGCGAATAAGCCCCGAGAACACTGAGCGCGCTTCATCGGTGACGACACCCTTGAACAGCAGATCACTGGTGCCGCTGGCGGCACGATGGTCTTGCAGCGTATAGCGGTCCATATGCTGTTTGCCGTCGGCAATGTAGAGTCCGAGCAGCTTGACGCTGGCGCCATCGCCGCCCAGAATCGCTTCGACACGCCCCTTGGTCAGACGGCTGCCCAGTTCGATGGTCTGCAACGTGGCGGTGGTGTCGCGCCCCAGCAGCACTCGCTCGGTATGAAAATCGTAGACCGCGCGCCCTAAACGCTGTGTGCCGACATAGTGCAGGATGGCAGCGCGCTCGAGAATTAGCTCGACAACCCGGCTGCTCAACCCCTGCTCAGTCGTCTCATCCGAGGTGGCATCCTCGACGAGCGTCGCCTGCGCGCCCTCATCCAGCACGACCAGCGTATGCGTGAGGCTGGCAGTGCGATGCAGCGCGGCGGAGACGATGACGCGGAACGGCTCGGCGATGACGACGCCCTTCGGTACGTAGAGGAAGACGCCGTTCTGCCAGAATGCGCCATGCAATGCGGCGAATTTGCTATCGCTCGGCGGCACACAGCGCGTCATGAAGTGCTTGCGCACCAGCTCGCCATGCTCGCGGATAGCGGTGCGCAGGTCGGTGAAAATAACGCCCTGGCCGCGCAGATCGTCTCTAAGCGTATGTTCGACCCGCTCGCCATCGCGAAGCCCCAGGACGCCCGCGAACGCTTCCTCGCGCTCAGACGGTGGCAGCAGGCTGGTTGTGGTCCCTGTCTCTTCGGCGAACGGCGCTATATCATCAAGCTTAAGCGCGCGCAGGTCGGTCCGCCGCCACTCCTCGTCCTGGCGGGTTGGCATCGGCAGGCTCTCGTACATCTTCCAGGCATCCAACCGGCGTTCCCGCATCCAATTCGGTTCGCCCTGGCGCTCATTCAGTGTGTGAACCGCCTCTTCACTGAAGCCGCGTCTGGCCACAGGAGCAGTCATGACAATATCCCCTTTGCCTGTGCATACATATGCATACAATCGCACGCAGAAAATGAAGGCGGAGCAGCCGGAGCCGCCCCGCCAGAAACCATTCCGAACCCTACGAACGTGTCTCACTCGTTTGGTCGTACGTCTCTCCCGACAGAGGCTGCCGCATGTCATCCGTACTGGCAGCAAGCGATGAACTTGCTGCCAGTACAGTTTGGAGACACGGCTTATCCGACCGAGCCAGACATTTCGAGCTGAATCAGCCGATTCAGTTCAACGGCGTATTCCAGCGGCAACTCTTTGGCAATTGGCTCGATAAAGCCGCTCACGATCATGGTGTAGGCTTCGCTCTCGGAGAGGCCGCGGCTCATCAGATAGAAGAGCTGCTCTTCACCCACCTTCGAGACGGTCGCCTCATGCCCGACCTCGACATCCTCTTCCTCGATTTCGATGTAGGGATAGGTGTCGGTCCGGCTGGCCTCATCCAGCAGCAGCGCGTCACAGCGCACGTTGGACTTAACGTTCGTCGCGCCCTTTTGCACCTTGAGCAGGCCTCGGTAGCTCGACCGCCCGCTGCCCTTCGAGATCGACTTGGAGACGATCTGCGACGAGGTATTCGGCGCGATGTGAACGACTTTACCACCCGCGTCCTGATGCTGCCCGTCGCTGGCGAACGCGACCGAGAGTACCTCGCCGCGCGCGTGCTGGCCCATCAGCCACACCGCCGGGTACTTCATAGTCAATTTTGACCCTAGATTCCCGTCCACCCATTCCATCGTCGCGCCCTCATGAGCAACGGCGCGCTTGGTCACGAGGTTGTAGACGTTCTTCGACCAGTTCTGGATGGTGGTGTAGCGGACTCGCGCATTCTTGTGGACGATAATCTCGACCACGGCGCTATGCAGGCTGTCCGAGGTGTAGGTGGGCGCCGTGCAGCCCTCGACATAATGTACGTAGCTGTCTTCGTCGGCGATGATGAGCGTCCGCTCGAACTGCCCCATGTT
>JAICKD010000514.1 GCA_025928125.1 Ktedonobacterales bacterium | reverse complement strand
TGCCGCTGGACGACGCGTTGGCGTGGCTACGCGAGCTTCCTGGGGTGGGTCCAAAAACCGCGGCATGCGTTCTGCTATTTGCACTGGGTAAGCCAGCTTTTCCAGTGGATACCCATGTCTGGCGTGTGACGAAACGGCTAGGACTCATTGGCCCACGGGTATCCGCCGAAAGCGCCCACGAGACGCTGCAAGCGCTGATACCGCCGGGTTGGCGCCATACCATGCATATTGATCTCATCCGGCATGGGAGACAAATATGCTATGCGCGCAATCCGGCCTGTTTCCGCTGCCCAATCTCGTCAGAATGCCAGTATTTTTGGGAGGTTGTGGCTGCTGGCGAGGCAGGCTGAGTGGCGTGCTAAAGCGAGCGCCATGTGTTACACTAGGTGGCATATGTCGTTTCCAAATATGAGACAGAGATAAGAACAAGCGAGCGGCAAGCACTGCTTGGCCATCGGCAAGGGCGCCGGGCCTGAAGCGGAAAATTCGCGGTTCTCGTCCTGTGTGTTTAGGGCATATCGTACACGGGAGGTGTACAACTCCGGCGGGTATACCGGAGTACGAGGAGGCACGGCGTTCATATCATGACGATCTGGCAAGACATCGACCAGCGCCCAGGGACGAAGCTACGGCGCTGGCAACGCAAAGCACATATTTTGGCCAGGAAGGCCACACATAAGGGTCACGTTCGGTATATTCTCACCTGGCGCGTCTGGTCTGGACTGCTCATCGCGCTCATGGTGATGATAAGCCTGCTGGCCAACCCCGCGTACCGGCAATGGGTTTTGACCGCGCTCTCGAACATAGTCATCATTGGCGGTATTCTGGCCGCTCCGGTCATCTCGCTGGTCGCATGGATTGGTGTAACACTCCCCTCCCATGCGCCACTACACCAGGCCGCGCCTACGCTCTTCATCGGCGCGCTGCTCTGGATGGCGATGGGAATCGTCTCGGCCCACGCTCGCTGCGAAGGCCATGCTGAGCGCTAGATATTCGAGTCTAGGGTACATTTGTCACGCGCCGGAACTATCACGCCTGCTCGTCAGCGTCGGATTCGTCCCGCTAGAACTCATAGATTCCACAGTGTCACCGACAAGCAAACGTCGAATGACCGCGGACCGCTGTTTGATGGTGTGCAGTTTCTGCTCGAACTGCTCGGACATCCAGCGATGCTGGCGTTCACGCTCATTACTGGCCAGCCGCGTGTAGAGTTGCTCGCTTTCTTCCAGGATGTTCAATGCCATCCAGAGCGCTTCTTCGACGTTGTCGGCCTGTCCCTCGAACATAGATTCCGCCGTGAAGGCATGCCCAACGCGGCAGCGAAAGCGGAGCAGCGGACCATCTTGAATCTCCCACAGCGGGCCGTGGCAATCGGGGCATGTATATGAGGAAATCTTGCCATAATGTGGCGCCTGGGTAACGGCCTGCGGATTAAGCCCAGCAATCTCAGCCTCTACCCGCAGTTCCGATTTCTGCTCGTCATCCATCTCATCCATGGTGACGCTTCCTTCCAAATCTTGTACCGCGCCGGTCACGAGTTCCACTAGCTTGTCCGCCAGCTCAGGCAGCGGCAAACTCCAATCGACCGACACATACGTCAGGGCGCTTTTAGGCATGCCCGCGAACACCGCAGTCGCGGGATCCTGCACCATTGCGATGCCTCCAGCACGTTTGATAGCCAGGAGTCCAGAGGTGCCGTCATTGAGGGCGCCACTCAGGACAATGCCGACGACGCGACGTCCAAAGCTTAGAGCAGCCGAGCGAAAGAGTGGATCGATAGCCGGACGGTGACGATTCTCGCGCGGCCCAGAGACGACGCGCATCTCATCAGGCGTCAGCAGTAGATGGCGATCCGGAGACGCGACGTAGATATGACCATGCGTAATTGGTTTTCTATCTTCCGCCGCCATTGCAGGCAAGGGACCTGCACGACTGAGAATCCGCGGGAGAGTACTCGTCGCGTCGGCGGTAATATGCACCACTACGAAGAGGGCGGCTGGCAGGTCGTGCGGCAGATTGGCGACAATGGTTGTCAGCGCTTCAATGCCCCCAGCGGAAGCCCCGATGACGACGATATCTCGCGGAAGACTACGAGGTTCCGAGTCCCTGGTTGGCATCCATTACAGTCCTTCCTTGAACGACTTGCCAACGCCTGAACTGGCGTGGCCAACGACGCGAGCTACTCCATGCCGCCTCGATCACCTTCATCCCATCTCATTGTTCAGGGGCAACCTCACGGTGAATGTGGCGCCAACATTCTCTTGAGACCTGACCTCCACCGCGCCTCCATGAGATGTTACCAATTCTTTCGTCAGAAATAGCCCTAACCCAAGCCCAGTCTGTGCCTGCGAGGTTTTTTGATCGGCCTGGTAATACCGTGAGAACAGGTGTGGTAGTTTCTCACTGGCAATTCCTGGGCCATAATCTTGCACCTGCACCTCCGCTTGATCCTGAACCCGGCGCACTCGAACGTCAATCCGCGGACTCTGCGGCGCATACTTCATCGCGTTGGTCAACAAGTTGAGGACAATCTGCTCGATACGCACGAGATCGCCATCAATCATCAATGGTTGCTCCGGCACAGAGAGCACAATCGGCTGGTCAGGCGCCAACAACTGGGCAGCCTCCACCACATGTGTCACGGCCTCGCCGAGCGACAGCGGCTGCAAATGCAGCCGCATGTGGCCCGTCTGCAAACGGCCAACATCCATCAAATCGCTCACTAGCAACGCCAGACGTTCTACCTGGCGTTTCGCAATGCTTGCCCAGCGCCGAACCGCATCCTGGTCACTCACTCCTTCGGTCTTCTTGAGCAGCGCTTGAAGCGCCACCTGAGTCGCTGTCAGCGGCGTGCGCAACTCGTGGCTGGCCAGCGACATAAACTCATCCTGCAATTTCCGCAGGCTGCGATCAGTGACATCGCGAAACACAATGACGCCGCCTTGCATCTGCCCGTTTCTAATAATAGGCTGACCCTTGGCTTCCAGCCAGTGACCGATACCCTGCAACTCTGGCACCGTACACAACATCGTGAAGGTCTCGCCGCGGGCGGCGCGTTGGCGTGGAAAATTGTCTGGTGATAACGGATAACCGTCATCATCGGTCCATGCTTCACGCTCAACGCCATTGCTCAAGAGCTGTTCAAATGCCCGGTTCGTGAGAACCGTATTGCCATTTGGGTCCACGACTAGCAACGCATCGCTCATGCTGATGATAATAGTGGACAGCTGCGCGCGCTCCTCGTCGCTGGCGCGACGCATACTCTCCTGCTCGCGGGCGAGGTCCTGTAACTCCGCTGTGCGCGCCTCCAGGTCGTCATTGGTCGCGTTCAATTCCTCCACAGTCGCCTGCAACTCTTCGTTGAGCGTTTC
>JAICKD010000494.1 GCA_025928125.1 Ktedonobacterales bacterium | reverse complement strand
CGTCACGCTGGGCCTGCTGAATGCCGCCGTCGCCTATGCCCACGCACAGGGCGCGACGATCATCGAGGGCTACCCCGTCGCGCCAGACGCCCGCCTCTACACCTACATGGGTTCGCCCGCCACCTTCTTCGCAGCGGGCTTCGTGGATGTGACCCCGGCTGGCCGCAGCCGTCTGGTGATGCGCTACACTATCGGCGAGGCTAGCTGAATCTGTCTACAGTGCTGTCGTCTCCGCCATAGCGAGTTATGATACACTTGGCGCAGCAAGTGTGAGGGAGGTGGCATGCCGCGCAAGATACGTCAACTCAAGCGCGACCTGCGCCGCGCTGGCGCAGAAAAGGTCCATCAAAAGGGCGATCATGAGAAGTGGACGCATCCACTTGTCCCCGAATACTACGTTGAATTGTCTGGCGCGGATGGCGGCGATGCCCAGCGCTATCAGGAGCAGCAAGTGGGCGAGTTGCTTCGGCGTATTCAGCGAGCCACTGAGAATTGAGAGCATGACGAGCCATGAATACCCGAACGAAGCATGCGCCGCAGGTCCAGCAAGCTCCACGTTATAGCATGCTGATTGAGTGGAGCGATGTTGATCAGGCATACATCGTCACGCTGCCCGAATGGGAGCGTGTGGGTGCGCTGGCCCATGCGCACGGCGCGACATACGCCGAGGCTGCACAGAAAGGCCAGGAGTTGATCGAATTCTTGCACGTGGCAGCCCAACACGATGGAGACCGCATTCCTACCCCGGCAGGCTTCGATGCCCACGCCTATGCGCCAGGCGAGACCGCAGAGAGCATCGCAGCGGAGTCGGAACGCCTTGCACGCGAGATCGAGCAGCGGCCAGCGCCGCACGTCTAGCCCACGCCGCCACGTTCGGCCCGGCTAGCGGTTGAAACCGCGCCTGGAGGGCCTGCGGGCCGCGAAGTCCGCCTGCGCGGACTGGGATTCGGCGGGAGTGGAGCCGCGTCTGACGCTGGACATCGGCGCCAGGCGGCAGAGAAAGTGATCCGCCCCGCTCGCTGCGCCAGGAGCGAGTCGCTACGCAGGCGCGGCGAAGGAGGCGGATGCGGTTGTCTCTTTGGCTGGCGCTCTCAGACTGAGCGGAATGAGCGGCGCCTCAGCCGGGTCAGGGTCGCGCTGGCTCAATTCACTGGCCCACGCGCCGGGAATCTCTTGCGAGACGACCGACGTTTACTGGCTAGCCGGGTGTGCGCTGAGTCATGAGGGACGCGGACGAGGCGAAACCCGATGTTGTTGTTCGCGTTGTCGGGTTGGTTCTCGTTGCGGTACGCCGCGCGCGCATTCTGCGGATGATTGTTCCACGAACCGCCACGCAAGCGCTCTCGACCCTCCCCAGAGCCGCAGACAGTTGGGCGACACACCACGTCGCTGCGGCTCCGTTTGTTCAGACGAGACGCACAACCATACTGTCACGCCTGCCAGTCAATGGATTGCCTTGCGCCAACCGCCCAACAGGCGACCAATCTCTGCCAGCTTGGTCGCTGCGTGTTCATACTGCCCGATGGTGATGAGACCGAGGTCGCGCGCAAGGCGCAGGTAGTGGCGCAGTTTGTCGAGTTCGATGTCGGCGCGACTGAGCGCATCGGGCAGGTAATGAAGCGGAGCGTGCGACGCTTCGATCAGGCGCTCATGCAGCCCCAGCGCGGCGCGCTGTGTCGCCTCGGCCACCACAAAGCGCTGCTGGCGCGGAAACTTGAGCGTCAGCGGAATCAGCCAGAGCAGCAGATCATAGCAGCGGGCGAAGATGGGCGATTCAGCGCCGGGCATGTCAGGCCTCCATCGCGAACGGGATTGCAGGCGCGGTGATGCGTGGCTCCAGCAGCGAACGGCGCAGTCCAAATGTATCGGCATGGGCTGCGTGGGCGACCCAGCCCTGCACACTGGCGTCGAGGCGCGTGAAGAGGATGCGCCCAGCCGTGTACTCGCCACGCAGCCGACGATAGCGACGAGCGAACGCGGTCACGTTGCGATGGCGCAGCCGACGGTGATCCGGGTAGACGCGAAAGCCCAGGAAGGGAATGCCCGTCATGACGGGAATCACCGCGCTCTCCGCCTCGTGCAGCGTCAGACGCAAGGTAGCAAGGAAGGCGATGATCGCACGCTTCCAGGCATGCAGTGTAGACTTGTCAGGCGCAAAAAGCAGGAAGTCGTCCACATAGCGCACATAGCCCGCACAGCGCAGGTCGCGCTTGATGTATTGATCAAGCGCGTTGAGATAGACGTTGGCCCAGAACTGCGAGGTCTGATTGCCAATTGGCAGGCCGCGTGGGCGTCTCATATCGGCATCGGTATCGCCAGCGAAGCGCACGCAGGTGTACTGTGTGGTCAGTTCATCAGCGCCACCCGTCAGCAACGTATCGCAGAGCCAGAGCAGATCGTCATCGCCGATGACACGCGTGAGCAGGCCGCGCAGCACAGCATGATCCATCGCAGGGAAGAACTCGACGATGTCACAGCGCAGCACATAGGGAAAGTGGCGCGCAAAGGTCTGGCAGCGATCCAGCGCGGCATGGGTTCCCTTGCCGCCTCGGCTGGCGTACGAATCTTTGATGAATCGGCGCTCAAAGATCGGTTCGATCACATTGGTCAACGCATGATGCACGACGCGGTCGCGGTAGGGCGCCGCAGAGATCAGCCGCTCTTTTGGCTCGCACACAGTATGCCGCCGATAGGCGCCTGGTCGATAGGTCTTCTCGCGCAATTCCTGCTGCAACGTCAGCAGTCCCTCTTCCAGAGAGTACTCGAAGGCGGCGACATCAGGACGTCCACGCTTGCCATGCGCCGCGTCGCGTTCGGCGAAGAGCAGGTTCTCGAAGGCGTAGACCTGTGGATACAGATCATGTATTCGCTTCCCCATGCTCCTCCTCCAATCTCGTCATGCGCCCCGCTCAACAATGCCGCCTGCTCTTGATCCTTGCTTGCAAAGTAGCTATATTACATTCAAGGAAGAATCAGAAGACAGAACTCAAAATGCAGCACTAGTGGAATGAGCCAGGAGGGACGCGGACGAGGCGAAACCCGATGTTGTCGGCCGCGTAGACGGGATGGACCTCGTCGCGGTACGCCGCGCGCGCATACCGCGGATGATAGTCCCACGAACCGCCACGCAAGCATCTATTTTTAGTAGAATTGCGCGGGCTGGCTTGTTCACTGTTACTGTAATTACCTGCGTACTCCATGGCCGTCCACTCCCAGACATTGCCTGCCATGTTCTCGGCGCCACAGGGGCTGGCCCCGCTCTTGCGCCCCGCACGTGGGTCGGGATCATCTGGCCCATACCATCCAACGGGCGAGGTGGCGCGTAAGCCACTCTCAGAGGTATTACAGCGCGCTTTGTCGAAGGTGTCGCCCCACGGGTAGATGCGTTCGCTGCTGGCGCCGAGCGGTCCCTGCGGGTCGCGTGGGTCGCTGCGCGCCGCCTTCTCCCACTCCGCCTCGGTTGGCAGGCGCCAGAGCTGGCGAGTGCGCTCGGCCAGCCACACCGCGTAGTCGAAGGCGTCAGTCCAGG
>JAICKD010000616.1 GCA_025928125.1 Ktedonobacterales bacterium | reverse complement strand
TTGGGGCGCAATGAAGATGCCTTGGCTGCATTCAAGAGCGCGCTTCAACGTATTCCAGATGATCGCCAGTCCTGGTCCAACAAAGGACTGTGCCTCTATCGCCTGGGTCACTTCGACGAAGGGCTCGCCGCCTATGATGAAGCGATTCGGCTGAATCCCCAGGATGAAGCGATTCGTGCAGAACGCGCCTGGGCAGCGTCAAACATCCGGCGCACGACTGTCGATCATCGTATGCAATTGCGCGATGGACGCTGGCTCGGCTATCTCGACTACGGCGACCCTGAGGGTACGCCAATGATCTACTGCCATGGCGCGCCCGGCTCGCGGCTCGAATTCTCCGGCTATGACGAGTTGCTGAAAGAATTGCGCATTCGCCTGATAGCCCCGGACCGGCCAGGCTACGGCCTCTCAGACTTCCAGCCGCATCGTCGCCTGCTAGACTGGCCCGCCGACGTAGAGCAGCTTGCCGACCACCTCGGCATCGAGCGCTTCGCCGTCCTGGGTGTCTCAGGTGGTGGGCCGCACGCCGCCGCCTGCGCCGACGCGATTCCCCAGCGGCTGACCCGCGTCGGCCTAGTCAGCAGCGCCCCACCACGAGAATTTGCTCCTCTCAGCGCGTATATACCGCGCGAGCGCATTGCGAACTTTCGCGGACTGTACTTCCCCTGGCCGCTGTTTCGCGTCACCGCTCGTCTGTCGGCCCCGCCGGACCGTGACGATCTCAGCCGATGGGCGCATTTCACCTCTATCCGCGTGTCATCTCGTGTTGGAGAATCCTTCAGGTCACTGATTTCGCGGTTAGTTTCATCTGACCCGTCTCCATTGCCACCCGTTGCTCGCGAACAGGTGCTGGAGCCATTTCGCCAGGGCATGAGCGGCTACACCTGGGATACCTGGATCTACACCCGTCCATGGGGATTCCATCCAGGCGATATTCACGACGTCGAGGTCTATCTCTGGCACGGTGAGCTTGATCCGATTGTGCCGAACTCGGCAGCCCGCGCACTGGCCAATGCCATCCCGGGATGCCATGCGACCTATTATCCTAATGAGGGCCACGACACATACGGCAGACATATGCGCGAGATTCTCACGGCGCTGAGATCCGGCGCGGTGAGCGAACCAAGCGATCACAAGACCAGCGAATTGCCGCGTGTGTGACGCATTACCATCTGCATTTTGCGTGCGTCGGATACACTGGTTGGTGAACGCATCAAGCCCACTCCCGGCGAACGATATTCCTTTTTGCCTGTTGCCGTTGCGAGTGATGCCCAGACATTGCTATAATGGGGCGCGAGTTGCCACAACACACCCGACACAAGCGAACAGCAGGTGGTGTGCTGGCGGGTTTCTGAGGGGAAGGCGGCACGGGTTCACCCATGCTCGGACGAGTTCTCAAAAATCGCTATAAGCTCATCGATGAGCGTGGCCGTGGCAGTATGGCGACGGTCTATATCGGGAGAGATCTCGAATCAAACCGTCTCTATGCGGTCAAGGTGCTCAGCCGTGAGGCAGCGGCGGATTCCGAGCTGGCCGAGCGTTTCCAGCGCGAATTCGAGCTGCTCAAGCGGCTCTCGGGGCCACATGTCGTCAGCCCGGTGGATTCCGGTGAAGACCGTGGCAGCCTCTTTATCGTCATGGACTACGTGGATGGCCACAACCTCAAGCATGCCATCCTGACTGGTGGTCCCTTCCCCGTGCGGCGCGCCATCGACGTGGTCGAGCAGTCCGCCGCCGGGCTGGTGACCGCCGCGGAACAGGGCATCGTCCATCGCGATATCAAGCCACAGAACCTCTTGCTGAGTGTCAACGGTGTGGTGAAGCTGACCGACTTCGGCCTGGCGCGCAGCAATGAATCGCGCGATATCACCGTCACCGGCTTCTTCGTCGGCACGCCATTCTACGTCGCCCCCGAGCAGGTGGAAAACAGCCGCCGGGCCGACACGCGCGCCGATCTCTACTCGCTGGCCTGCGTCTTCTTCGAGATGCTGACCGGGCGCGTCCCCTTCGATGGGGAGCATGCCTGGGATGTCGTCTTGCAACACCTCAATAATCCGCCACCATCGGCACGCGCCTTGCGACCGGAACTGCCAGCGGAGTATGACGTGTTCTTCCAGCGGACGTTGGCTAAGAAGCCTGCGGAACGTTTCCAGTCGCCGCGCGCCTTTCTCGACGCCATCGAGGCGCTGCCGATTCCCGAGCGCGGGACCACCGCGCCATCCACCGAGCCACCGCTCGGCGTGATGATCGCCGGGAACGGCCAGACGTTTGTGCTGACGGCGCCCGAGATGGTGCTTGGGCGGAGCGATCCGCAACGGAATACACGACCCGACATTGACCTGCTGCCGCTTGATCCGCAACAAACGGTCTCGCGCCAGCATGCGCGCATGAGTTATCGGCAGGGGAAATTCTATCTGGAGGATCTCAAGGCGTTCAACCGAACGCGGCTGAATAACGAGCCGCTGGTCCCGTATCAGGAAGTCGAAGCGCATTCCGGTGATATGATGCGGCTTGGCAACGTAGAACTCCGCTTCGAGGTACGCACCCGCTGACGTTTTTGGAGAGCGGCTGGGCGAAGGGATAGGCATTATGAATCTGACACTTGAATCCGCCATACTACCAGTGATTGCCGCCGGTGGACTCGGAGGCCCTGTCCTCGTGGCCATTGGCGGGCTGGTGGTCATCATCGCGATCCTCCTCGTGTTCGTGATGGTGCTCCGCAGCAATGGCGACGCGAAAAAGACATCGCGCGGCATTGGCTACGATGCGAATCAGGGGCCATACGGCCAGTCGCGCGCGCCCGTGAGCCAGCCCGGCCGGTCGCGTCCAGGCGGCGGCTGGGGCGAAGACTACGCTGGTCCCGC
>JAICKD010000403.1 GCA_025928125.1 Ktedonobacterales bacterium | reverse complement strand
TCGTATGCCCTGATGGGCTTTCTGCTGCTGTGGATGCTCGCCTCGCTCCTGCGCAGTCGCCGCACCTGGGATTCGGTGTCCCTGGGTATTTTCGTCCTCCTTGGTCTGGCTTCGGTCGCGTTCTGGCTCGTCTACACGCAGTCGCGCGCATTGGCCTACCTGACTCCCGTTGTCGCCGGAGCCATCCACCAGCTTCAGTTGATTCTCGCGGGCGAGGCGGCGACGCGGCAGTTATTTCACGACTATGGCGGCGACGTAACGCCGCTGTGGCAGCGGGTGATGGCGTCGGGGTCGGTTGGGTTGATTCTCGTCGGGATAGTGCCAGGGATCTTCTGGATCTGGCGAAACCGCGTGAATGCGGCCGTCCTCGCGCTGGCGGTATGGGCGCTGCTCTACGTTCCAAGTCAGGCCTTGCGTCTGAGTCAGGCTGGCATCGAGGTGGCCGACCGCGCCACGGAGTTCGTCTTCCTGGGGCTTGCCACGGTGCTTGCGATTGGCATGACACAGGTGAAGCCGGACATATTGAACCGCCGGGCCGCCATCTGGGCGCTATCCATACTCACCACCGTCCTCTTTATTGGCGGCATCGTCGCCGGTTCTGGCCCCGATTGGGAGCGCTTTCCCGGCCCCTTCCTGGTGTCCGCCGATGCCAGATCGCTCACCCAAGAGGGCGTCTCGGCCGCGCAATGGGCCAGCGTCAATCTGGGTTCGGGGCATCGTGTCGCCACGGACCGCGTCAATTCGCTGTTGATGGCAACCTACGGCCGTCAGCGGGTGATTACGAGCCTCGATGACAATATTGACCCGTCGCCGCTCTTTACCTCACTGACATTCGACGACACTGACCTCGGCATCCTGCGCGACACGCATATCCAATATCTCGTCGCGGACCTGCGCTTGAGTACGGGATTGCCGCGTCGCGGCTTCTACTTCAGCGAAATCGAGCCAGACGCCTTCAACTATACCGCTCCCATGAGCAAAGCGGCGCTGACCAAATTCGACGATCTGCCCAGTGTCAACCGCGTGTTCGACAGCGGCGATATTGTCATCTACGACACCGGAGCGCTCCTGAATGGTACGTGAGTCGTTGGACATGATACGTGAGTCGTTGGACCTGCTGTGTATCATGCTGATCGTGGCGAGTGAGTTCATATTGGTCGGCTCCGGGGTTGCCAGCGGTCCAGTCAACATCGTCTTCGGTGTCTTGCTGGCGCTTGTCCTGCCGGGCTATGCGCTCTCAGCGGCGGTGTTCAGAATGCGCAGCGTGCGCACCGCCGAGCGGGCCGCCCTCACCCTGGGAATCAGCCTCTCGGTCGCCGTCCTTGGTGGCCTTGTGCTGGACGCGCTGCCGAGCGGCCTGGAGACGCAGACCTGGCTCTTCCTCCTTGGCGGCGTGACTGTCATCGCCTCGGTGATTGCGCTCTGGCGACGTACCAGACATGCGACCGCAATGCGCATCCTGGAGTCTCGTCCCATTGCGCTCACGTTGTCATCGGCGCCGCAAGAAGATGCGTCACAGGAAGATGCGCCGCCAGAAGAAGCCACGCCCAAGCCACCGCAACTCAGACTGAATCGAGAGACCGCCGCCTATCTCCTTCGGATTCTCCAGCAGGTGCTCCAGCGGTTTCCCCTGCGCGTGCTCCGGCGCGTGCCGTATCGCCCGATTCTCATCAGCGGGCTGGCGTTCGCGGTCTTCATGACGGGGATTGTGATCGCGGTGAATGGAGCTATCGCGCAACAGACATCAGGATCTGTGACGCAACTCTGGATGTTGCCGGATAGCAAAGCGCCGACCATCCTGCGCCTCGGCATCCACACGGAGGCGGCGCAGCCCATGGAGTACCGGCTCGCCCTCTCGGTCAATGGTATCGCGTATTCGTCGTGGGATCCGATTTTTCTGACCTCGACAGACACCTGGGAGGTGAGCGTGACCATGCCAGCCCCCGCGCCTGGGGATGTCGAGCAGGTCGAGGCCGATCTCTATCGCGCCGACCACCCCGACACGATCTTGCGTCACGTCAACGTCACCCTCAGCGGTGGCGCGGCGCCAACGGCGACACCGTCGGTATCGCCCTCACCAGCGCCAACGAAGGGAGCGAAGCCATGAACCAACAAGATACCACCACCTTGAGGGAGCGTGGTCAATAACATGGGTGAGCGAACGGAAGAACGACGCGACGCCGCGCCCCCGACGCAGCGGCGACCAATGCGGGTATTATTCGTGACCCCACGCTACTTCCCATTCATGGGCGGTATCGAGACGCATGTGCATGAGGTGGCCCAGCGATTGGCCGCCGCTGGCGTGGACGTGACCGTGCTTACGACGGACCCCAGCGGCAAGCTCCCCGCGCGGGAAGAGGTCGCCCAGGTCACGATCAGGCGGGTGCGCGCCTGGCCCGCTAACAAGGACTACTACTTCGCGCCAGATGTCGCCCGTATCATCGCGCGGGAACCCTGGGACCTCATTCACTGCCAGGGAATCCATACCCTCGTCCCACCGCTGGCGATGCGCGCGGCGATACGTGCCAAAATCCCGTTCGTGCTGACATTCCACACCGGCGGCCACTCATCCCGCATGAGAAACGCGGTGCGCTCGCTGCAATGGATGACATTACGCCCATTGCTCGCACGGGCCAGGGCGCTCATCGGCGTCTCAACCTTCGAGGCGGACTTCTTTCGCCGCACGCTGCGACTGCCCGCGAACCGCTTCGTCGTCATTCGCAATGGCGGCCAGTTGCCATCCCTCGATCCATCCGACGATGCGCCAGCCGTGTCGGCAGCGACCGCCAGCCAGCCGCGCCCCCATCCACTGATTATCTCCATCGGGCGGCTGGAACGCTACAAAGGGCATCATCGCGTCCTCGCCGCGCTGCCGTATGTTCGACGTGAATACCCAGATGCGCGGCTGCTCATTCTTGGCTCCGGCCCGTACGAAACCACATTGCGACGGTTGGCGGCGCGCCTGGGCGTGGCCGACGCGACCGAGATCCGCATGATTCATCCCACCGACCGCGCGGGGATGGCGTCCACGTTGGCCGCTGCGGATGTGGTCGCCCTGCTCAGCGAGTATGAGGCCCATCCAGTCGCCGTGATGGAGGCGCTGACAGCGCGCCGTCCGGTCCTGGTGGCCTACACCTCCGGGCTACAGGAGCTGGCCGACGCTGGCCTGGCGCGAGCGATCCCACTGCGCAGCTCGCCCGCCGACGCCGCGCGCGCGATTGTCGCGCAACTGCGCGATCCGCTCATACCCTCTGATCTCGCCGTCCCCACCTGGCAGGACTGCGCCGACGCGCTGCTGTCCGTCTATGAGCGGGTCGTGGGAGAGACCGCGCGCACATCCAGTTCGCCGAGAAGCGATTGATAAGCCTGATTGTGCCATCAGGTGAGACAGATGCGCTGAGTCATGCTATGGTACGGTTGCTCGGCAGACGGCGGCCTGCGTATGCTTCTCAACGCGCGAACCAGCCAGCCGCAGCAGTCTCTTTATGACAGGTGGAGGGGGATGATATGCCGAGACCGCCAGCCGCGGAGTCGCCCGCAAGCGGTGTGCCGTCCGGATTCGCCGACCCATCTCCACAACAGAGCGGGTTATCCACACAGGTAAGCTCGGGGATACGCTGGGTCGCGCGCTGGATTCAGGTGGGGCGCCGAATCATCTCCGTCAGCGCCGCTCAGGTGGGGGCCACCGCAGTAACCTCCGCGCTGGGGTTTGTCTTCTGGTGGGCGGCGGCGCGCTTCTTCGCGCCAGAGATCGTGGGGTTCAGCGCCGCGGCGACTTCAGCCATGATGCTGCTTGGCACGCTGAGTGTCTCGGGCCTCGGCACCATGCTCATCAAGGAGCTGCCCAGCCACCCACGCCAAAGCGGCCCGCTGATCCTCTCGTCCGCGCTGCTGGCTGGCGCGCTGGCTGGCGCGCTTGGTCTGGCGCTCGCCCTGGTCGCCCCGCTCTTCTCAGAAGCGTTGCGCCCGCTTGCCGCGAACTGGGGGACCGCGTTGCTCTTCGCGGCGGGTGTGAGCCTGACGGCTATTAGCATTCTCGTGGACCAGGCTGTCTTGGGCCTCTTGCGCGAGAGACTTCAGGTGGTGCGCAACACCGTCTTCGCGGCGACCAAGCTCATCGCGCTGGTGGGGTTAGGTGTCTGGGTGCTTGG
>JAICKD010000498.1 GCA_025928125.1 Ktedonobacterales bacterium | reverse complement strand
GCATGGTGACGCGCGAGGTGCAGCCGGGGCCGCCGGTGCGCGTCGTCTATGAGCTGACCGACGCCGGGCGTGCGCTCCACGAGGTCATCCAGAGCATCTCCACCTGGGCGCGCACATGGATGCCTGCCACCGCCGAATAGACCAGCCCCGCGCCGTCTCGTGGCAGGAAACGAGCGCGGCGGCCAGTAACCATAGACCCCTATTCCCATCAACAGACCTCATCGCAATACGCTACTCTCCGCCATGTTCGGTCGCATGCGCTCGTCCTCTTTTCCCCATTAGTGGCATCGCGGTGGGAGCATCAACATAAATCAACGAAACTGGCCCTTGATTAACTGTATATCACCAGTTATTATTGATTTATATTGATTGCAACGGCGCGATCAGGCGCAGTCCGCCCGAAGGGAGCGTAGTTCATGTCCACCATTCCAACTATTCCCAATCCCGAAGAGCCTGAGTATTTCCTCGAAGACTTCCCTCGTGACGCCTTCCCCGCCTACACCTGGACCGAGCGGCCCGCGACCCTACCCGCCGAGGTCTGGACCACCGAGACGACCCACCGAGACGGCCAGCAGGGCGGCCTGCCCCTCACCACCGAGCAGTCCCTCGCCATCTACGACATCCAGTGCCGCTTTACCGGCGACTCCGGCGCCATCCGCCAGGCCGAGTTCTTCGTCTATCGTCCCTCGGATAAGGCTGCCCTCGAAGGCGCGCTCGAACGCTACCACGGCGGCGCGCCCATCGAGCCGACCACCTGGATTCGCGCCACCGCCAGCGATGTCGAGTTGATCCGCAGCCTCGGCGTGCGCGAGACGGGCATGCTCGCCTCCGCCTCCGACTATCACACCTTCCACAAGTTCACCCCTGGCGGGCGCAACCAGGCCGCGCAGACCTATCTCAAGGCAGTCCAAACCGCGCTCGACGCCGGTATCCGCCCCCGGCTGCATCTGGAGGACGCCACCCGCGCGCCGCTCGATTTCATGCGCCCGTTCGTCGCGGCGGTGATGGAGATGTGCGCGCCGTATGGCGAGGCGTTGCGCCCGAAGTTCCGCGTCTGTGACACGATGGGCCTCGGCCTGCCCTATGAGGATGTCGCCCTGCCACGCAGTATCCCCCGGCTGATTCGCGCGCTGCGCGAACTGGGGCTGGAGGCGTCCGATCTGGAGTTCCATCCCCATAACGATACCCATCTGGTCGTCGCCAACTGTCTGGCGGCGATTCGCGCGGGCTGCGCCGTCGTCAACGGCACGCTGCTGGGCAAGGGCGAGCGCACCGGCAACGCGCCGCTGGAGGGTGTGCTGCTGCATGTGCTGGGGATGGGCTACTATGCCGAGAAGAAGCCTGACTTCACCGCGCTCAACGATCTGGCCGATCTCTACGCCGCGATGAACGAGCCAATCCCGCCGAAGTATCCACTCTATGGCCGCGACGCCCACCGCACCCGCGCCGGAGTCCACGCCGATGGCCTCAACAAGTTCTGGTGGATGTACGCGCCGTTCAACGTGCCAGAACTGCTGGGCCGCCCACTGGAGGTCTCGCTGACCAAAGATAGTGGCGTGGCGGGGCTGATCTTCGTGTTGCGCCAGCGTCTCGGCCTCGATCTCGCCAAGGATGATCCACGGCTGCGCGAGGTCTACGCCTGGCTGCTGGACGAGTTCGACCACGGCCGCCAGACCAGCGTCGAGTGGGAGGAGCTGGCGCCCATCGTCGCCCGCGTCTTCGGGCAACGCGAAGTGGCGTAGAGCGGATCTCGCGCCCACGGGCGGCTGGCGGCTGAAGCCGCGCCCTCCGGGCCGCTGGCGCTGCGTGCGCTTGACGCGCCCTCCGAGCCTGACGGCTCGCGCACCAGCCCTACGGGCTGCGCCGCAAAGGCCGCCTACGCGGCCTCCAGAGCACAAGATAAAGGTTAGTCTCTGGAGCCTGCGCCGGCAGGCTTCGCGGGCGCGCTTGCGCGTCCCGTAGGCGCGGCTTTAGCCGCCAGCCCAATGGGCGGGATTAGCCGCGGCATTCATGCCGCGAAGGTGGCCCACCTCATCCCTTGCCCGCTCTGGTTCCCCCTCCCCCGCCAGGGGAGGGGGCTGCCTCTACCCTTCCTTTGCCAGCGGCTCAAGCTCCGCCAGGGTGCGTTCGATCAGCTCAACCGCCATGCCCAGCGTCTCGGCGTCGAAGGCGAAGCGGATGCCCGCCGCGCTATACATCTCCGGCAGCGAGACCGTCCCGCCGACCGCCAGCGCCCGCCGGTAGGCCGCCACCGCGCCCGCCTGGTCTTTGATCGCGTTGGCCCAGAGCTGCACCGCGCCCAACTGCGCCATCCCATACTCGATGTAGTAGAACGGCGCCTGGAAGACGTGGCCCTGGCCATGCCAGAGCGTCCGCTTCTCCTGCTCCAGCCCGCTCCAGTCCCAATCTGGCCGGAAGCGGTCTGAGAGCGTCACCCAGTAGTCGTCGCAGCGCTCGATGTCGGCCGCCTTGTCCTGGTGCTCGTACATCCAGAGCTGCAGGCCGTCGATCATCGCCATGTAGGGCCAGAACGAGATCACCCCCGCCAGATTCTCAGCACGGGCGCGGGCCGCCTGGGCCTCGGTGTAGAAGCCGCCGTAGTTCTGCGTGAGATAAGGCGAGGCCAGCAACTCCATCCCCATCGAGGCGACCTCGGCGAATTCGGCGGGCAGCATCTCCTCCTGCCGCTGTTGCAGATACGGCAAGACCGCCATCTCGAAGCTGTTGAACGCATGGCCGCCCTCGTGCAGCAGCGTCTGCACGTCGTCATGCGTGCCTGCCCCATTCATGAAGATAAAGGGACGGCGGATGACGTTATAGCAGAGCGAGTAGCCTCCGGGCGCCTTATTCTTGCGACTGTCCAGGTCGAGCAGCTTCTCCGCGCGCATCGTCTCGAAGTACTGCCCGAACTGCGGGTCGACGTGGCTGAAGACGGCGCTGGTCTTCGCCTCTAGCTCCTCGATGGTCCCGTACGGACGCAGCGCGGGCTTGCCCGTTGGGTCAACGTCCATATCCCATGGGCGCAGCGTCGGCACGCCCAGTTGCTCGCGCCGCCGGGCGTTCAGCCGGACGACGGCGGGAACGATCACCTCGGCGATGGCGTCGTGGAAGCGCTTGGCGTCGTCGGGCGTATAGTCGTAGCGGTAAAGCTGTTGCCAGCGGTAGTCGCGATAGTTGGGATAGCCCGCGTTGGTCGCCGCCTGCGCGCGCAACGCCATCATCCGCCGCCAGAGGTCGCCCAGCTGCGGTGTGTCCTGGATGATGCGCCCGCGTATGGCGCGGTAGGCGCGCTCGCGGCGGTCGCGGTCGGGATCGAGCAGGGCGGGCCGCACGCGCGAGAGCGGTACATCCTCGCCCTCCCAGGTGACGGTGCGCGCGCCGGTGATGCCGTCGTATTCGAGGTCGAGCTTGCGCAGGTCGGCCAGCACGGGGTTGTTCGCCTCACGGTAGAGCGCGGCGTCGGTGCGGAGCTTGCGCAGCACAGCGGTGAAGCCCGCTGG
>JAICKD010000848.1 GCA_025928125.1 Ktedonobacterales bacterium | reverse complement strand
CGAGATCGAGGCGCATGAGGTCGAGGCGCCCGCGCCCGACGACGAGCGCATCCCCCTCTCGATCATCCATCGCAAGGGGTTGGCGCGTGACGGCTCGCATCCGACGCTGCTGATTGGCTACGGCTCCTATGGCATCTCGCTCCCGCCGTTCTTCATGCCACAGATGCTGGCGTGGTACGAGCGTGGCGGCGTGATGGCCATTGCGCACATGCGCGGCGGCGGCGAGAAGGGCGACGAGTGGCACCAGGCGGGACGCCTGCTCAACAAAGAGAACACCATCGGCGACTTTATCGCCTGCGCCGAATATCTGGTCAGCGAAGGCTACACGCGACCGGGACTGCTGGCGGGCGAAGGGGGAAGCGCGGGCGGCATTCCCAGCGGCGGCGCGCTCGTGCGGCGGCCCGACCTTTTCGCCGCGATGGTGATGCGGGTCGCCATCACGAATGCTCTACGGGCCGAGTTGACGGAAAACGGCCCGCCAAATGTGATGGAGTTTGGTAGCGCCACCACCGAAGACGGCTTCAATGGGCTGCTCATCATCGACTCGTATCTGCGCGTGCGCGACGGCACAGCGTATCCTG
Organism: Ktedonobacterales bacterium; assembly: GCA_025928125.1. GTDB lineage: Bacteria > Chloroflexota > Ktedonobacteria > Ktedonobacterales > JADMIN01 > DAHUXT01. Next base: position 1,117 of record JAICKD010000848.1, on the reverse strand, counting down.
CCGTTCTGCTCACCAGCGGGGCCAACGATCCGCGCGTCGTCGTCTGGATGGCGATGAAGATGGCGGCGCGGCTCCAGGTAGCCACCTCGTCGAATAAGCCAATCTTGCTCCGGCTGGAGGAGCAGGGCGGCCACGGCATGGGGTCCACCCGGCAGCAGGAGGACGCCGAGCTGGCCGATAAGCTGGCCTTCCTGCTCTGGCAATTCGGTCTCACCGGTCGGCCGGCGACGGAGTGACGCATTCCGGCGCGAACACAAGCCGCCGACCTACGAGCGCCCACACATAGTGTATTACGAGAGCGTGTACTACATGTACTAAGGGAGCGCCTGAACGACTATGCCTGATGCGCCTGATTCGCTCGCGCCGACCGCCTGGGGTCGTCACACACTCGCCTGGGGAACAAAGACCTGGGTCATGGGAATTCTCAACATCACCCCCGACTCCTTCTCACAGGATGGCCTGGCAGCCGACGGCGTCGCCAGTGATGCCGTCGTGGCGGCGGCGGTCGCCCGCGCGCAACAGATGGTGGATGATGGCGCGGAAATGCTCGACATCGGCGGCGAGTCCACCCGCCCATCTACCACTGGCGCGCCGCCGCTGGACGCCGCCATCGAACGCGGGCGGGTCGTCCCGGTGATTGCCGCGCTGGTCGCGGTATTACCGCCTTCGGTCATCCTCTCGATAGACACCTACAAGGCAAGTGTCGCCGAGGCCGCGCTCGACGCGGGCGCGTCGCTGGTCAACGATATCACCGGGCTGCACGCTGATACGCGCATGGCAGGTGTCGTGGCCACACGGCGGGTACCCGTCGTCATGATGAGCAACCTGCGGGGCAAGCCGCGCCATGACCCAGTGAGCGATGTGCTCCGCCAGCTTTCTATCAGCATCGAAGTTGCCCTGGCTGCGGGCATCCCCTGGGAGCATCTGATTCTCGACCCCGGCTTCGGCTTTGGGCTGGCGGGCGCTGAAAACCTGCGGGTGCTCTCGCGGCTGCGCGAGCTACGCGCGCTGGGGCGTCCGCTGCTGATCGGCACGTCGCGCAAGTCGCACATCGGGCTGGTGCTGGGCACACCGGTGGATGACCGGGTGGAAGGCACGGCGGCGACCGTCGCGCTTG
>JAICKD010000705.1 GCA_025928125.1 Ktedonobacterales bacterium | reverse complement strand
TTGGCGAACTCCCAGATGAGCCAGGGAATGAGGAAGGCAAAGGCAATCGCGCCGCCAAGCCACGGCCAGCGCGTGCGAAAATCGTTGCGCCGAGACGTCAGCAGCATGCCAACAACCAACCCCAGGCCGAAGAAGAGCATCGTGAGCTTGGTAAAGACGCCTATGCCCGCAATAAGCCCGAAGAGCAGCCACAATTTGGGATTCTGGCGGCTGACCAGCAGGATGAAGACGTAGGCGGCAAGCCCCCACCACAGTTCGTCGAAGACATCCATCGTGAAGAGCGAGCCGGTCGCCAGGAAGGTGACCATCACGGCCGTCCCGAGCGCGGCCAGCCCCTGCGCCACGCGCCCGCCGCCCATCTCGCGCGCCATCAGCCCAGTCACGACGACCAGCGCTGTTCCCGCAAGCGCGCTGAAGATATGCAGGACTACTAGATTATCGCCGACGATCTGGAGGATACCCGCGAGCCACGCGATGAACGGCACAAAATCCACGTAGCCGGTCTGCAAGTGCCGCCCAGACTCGATATAGTACAATTCATCGCGAAAGTAGCCGAAGTTGCCAGCTACCAGCAGGTGCGCCACCAGCCTGACGAGCGCGACGAGCGCGATCAACGCGGCGCCGCTGGTGAGCGTCTCGCGCGAGAGCCATTGCTTTGCCGGGACTTTGTTGAAAGGCGACATATACGGGGATCCTCCCATGTCTATCAGCAATAAAGCAACCGATGTAGTGCGGATGTTCCAAGTTCTCTGGCTACTACTCCATGAGGCTACACCTATGTTACGCTAGAAAGCAGGCGCTGCAACAGGGAAAAATCTCACCAATTTCGCGCGGGATCGCTCTGTCGATCTTGCCGAACTCAGCGGATATCATAGGGGGAGTTCCATGCCGCTCGATCCTTCACTCGTCGGACACGAGACATCGCCACAGAGCGATGTTATCAGCGCGACGGCCGTTCGGCAGTTCGCCGACGCCATCGCCGATAGCTCGCCCATCTACCGCGATCTGGACGCCGCGCGCGCCGCGGGCTATACGATGATTCCCGCGCTACCGACGTTCGTGACGCGCTTCATTGTGCCGTTCGCCGAGGCTGGCCTGGATACCGAGCACTCGCAGGTCTTGCACGGCGAGCAGGAATATGTGTATGAACGCCCCATTGGCGTCGGCGACACAGTGACGGTGCGGCACCGCGTCGCCAGCATCCGGCAGTCGCGCGGGATGGCGCTGATGACCATCGAGCAGTTGTGCGATACCGCCACGGGCGAGCGCGCGGTCACAGGCAAGGCACTGCTCGTCGTGCGCGACATCGTGCCGGGAGAGACTGCCGCGACTGCCCCCACCGCCAGCAAACCGGCGAAAGAGCGCGAGGGTGATCCCTTGCCAACGCTGACCAAGACCGTGACGCAGGCGCAGATTGACGCCTACGCCGACGTGAGTAATGACCACAACCCCATTCATATCAATCCAGAGGTTGCGCGTTCGGTTGGCCTGGATGGCACGATTGCCCACGGCATGCTCAGCATGGCCTTCGCGGGACAGGTGTTGACCGACTGGCTCACTGCCCAGCCGGGGCGCGGACGGCTGGGGCGGCTGCGGGTACGCTTCCAGGCGATGGTGCGCCCAGGTGACACGCTCACCTGCCGAGGCGCGCTGCGTCCAGCCGAGCAGGGCAAGCCGCGTCAAGCTGACGTGTGGATCGAAAATCAACGCGGTGAGCGCGTGCTGACCGGCGATGCCGATATCGTGGGTGGGGACTCAGGGGCGTAGTGATGACGGTGAGCGCGGGCGGGGGGAAGGGGCGCGGGCGGTTGAAACCGCGCCTGAAGGGCCTGCGGCCACAAAACCCGCCTGCGCGGGTTTCACAGAGCATCTCGCCAACGGGCGCGTGGTGCAGCGCGATCTGGGAGCCTGCGAAGGCTGGCTTTGCGGATGCGCTGGCGCATCCCCTAGGCGCGGCATCAGCCGCCAGCAGCTATATTCGCCGCGCGACGATGAAGGACGAGAGCGCCAGCACGATCCCGCCGAAGAGCAGCACGAGCGCTACCACGCGCAGAATATCGCCGGTTGTCGGGCCGGACGATGGTGAGACCTGTGCCGTCTCTGGAGTACCCGAACTCTTTGCGGGAATCGTTGGCGAAGCCGTGGCGGTAGCCGCCTTGTCCGTGGGTTGGCCCTCACCAATCGAAAAGGTGTGCGTCGGTGATGGAATTGTTCCGCCATTGGCTGTCCCACCCGCGCCAGCCGGATTCGGCCCACCAAATTGCGGCGATTGCGCGGAGTTTGGCGCGCTTGTGCTGTAGGTAGCCCCCTGATGCACCAGCAGCGTGCCGAGGAAGAGCGCCATGCCAAGCATGGCGGCTATCGTGCCGATCCAGCGGGTCACCTGGAGCGTGCGTGACGCGGTGCGTCTCGGCTGGCGCAGCGGCGTAACGTTCGGTGTCGTTGCT
>JAICKD010000424.1 GCA_025928125.1 Ktedonobacterales bacterium | reverse complement strand
GTCAGTGGCACGGATATGGCGGGACACCGCTTTACAACCCGCGCAGGCGGGTTTTGTGGCGGAGCGAGCGCAGCAAAGCGAGGCCCTTCAGGCGCGGTTTTAACCGCCCGCTTTCTGCCGCCGGATAACCGCATGGACGCCGGACGAGATTAGCCGCAGGGCTTCAGCCTGCAGCCTGCCCGCCTCACGACAACTGCTGCCAAACGGGCAATTATCGTGGGCGATTATCCTTTGTTCGCCAGCATGCGCTCCAGCGCGACCTTCGCCCACCGCGCCGTCTCGTCGTCCACGCGCACCTGGTTGACCACGCGGCCCTCCACCAGCTCCTCCAGCACCCAGGCGATATAGGCCGGATGGATGCGGTACATCGTCGAGCAGGGGCAGACCACAGGGTCGAGACAGAAGATCGTCTGGTCGGGATGCTCTTTCGCCAGCCGGTTCACCAGATTGATCTCCGTGCCAATGGCCCAGACAGTCCCCGCTGGCGCCTCCCCTACCGCCTTGACGATGTACTCGGTCGAGCCGTTGAGGTCGGCGGCGGCCACCACCTCGTGGCGGCATTCTGGATGCACCACCACGCGCACGCCGGGATAGTCCCTGCGCGCCTGCTCGATCTGCGCGGCGGTGAAACGCGCATGGGTCGAGCACCAGCCCTTCCAGAGAATCACCTTCGCCCGCATCAGCGTCTCGTCATCCTCGATGCCGCCGAAGTCCAGTCGCTGATTCCAGACGACGGTCTGCTCTTCGGGGATGCCCATCTTCAGCGCCGTGTTGCGGCCAAGATGCTCGTCGGGGAAGAAGAGCACTCGCTTTCCGCGCGCGAACGCCCACGCCATCACTTGCGCCGCGTTGGAGCTGGTGCAGACGATGCCGCCGTTGCGTCCGCAGAACGCCTTCAGGTTGGCGGCGGAGTTCATATAGGTGACGGGAATGACCGATTGCGGCTCGCCCTCCGCGCCCGTCGTCTCGTCGCGATAGAGCGCGTCGAGCGCTTCCCAGCACTCCTCCACCTCGGCGATATTCGCCATGTCAGCCATCGAGCAGCCCGCCGCCGGATTCGGCAGAATCACCGTCTGGTGGGGTCCGCTGAGAATATCGGCGCTCTCCGCCATGAAGTGGACGCCGCAGAAGAGGATGTAGTCGGCCTCTGGGCGTGCCGCCGCGAACTGCGCCAGCTTGAACGAGTCGCCGCGCGCGTCGGCATATTTGATGACCTCGTCGCGCTGGTAGTGGTGGCCGAGAATCACCAGCCGCGCGCCCAGCTTCGCCCGCGCCGCCGCGATGCGCTGGTCAAGCTCGTCGGCGTCCATCAGCGCGTACTCGCGGGGGATGGCGTCGGCGCGTTCTGACCCAGCATGGCGCGGCTTGTGTTGGGCCAGGTTGCCCGCCTCACGCTCGCGCCACTCATCCAGCGAGGGCAGGATGCGCGCGTCACGGCTCTCGACGCAGATTTCGCCCTGCGGAAATGTCTCCAATTTGATAGCCATAGGTGTATTGCTCCTATCCGGCGTCGTTGCCGTGCGAAGAGTATGGGCTAGCTTTCGAAGTCCAGCGCAATGTCGAAGTTGGGCGCGGAATGGGTCAGCGCGCCGAGCGAGATCAGGTCAACACCCGTCGCCGCCACCGCCGCCAGCTTCTGGGAATCAGTTCCGATATTGCCCGACGCCTCGATAGTGATACGCGGCGCCTGCTCGCGAATCATCGCGACGGCGCTACGAAGCTGGTCGGGAGTCATGTTATCCAGCAGAATCGCGTCGGCTCCGGCGGCGATGGCTTCATGTACCTGCGTCTCACTGTCGCACTCGACCTCGATCTTCAGCAGATGCGAGGCGTGAGCGCGCGCGCGCTCGACCGCCAGCGTCAGGCTGCCAGCGGCGGCGATATGGTTGTCTTTGATCAGAATGCCGTCATCCAGCCCGGCGCGGTGATTGCGCGCGCCGCCCATGCGTACCGCGTATTTCTCCAGCAGGCGTAGGCCTGGCGTCGTCTTGCGCGTATCCACGATATGCGCGCGCGTGCCTGCCGCCGCGACACAGCGCGCCGCCAGCGTGGCGATGCCGGAGAGGCGGCCCAGGAAGTTGAGCGCCGTCCGCTCCGCCGTCAGCAGCGCCGCCGCGTCACCGGAGACATGCGCCAGCGTCGTACCCGCCTCAACCGCCGAGCCATCGGGCATGAGCGTCTCGAACTGGACGCCGGGATCGAGTTGGGCAAAGGTCAGCGCGGCGATAGGCAGCCCGGCAATGACACCCGCCTGACGCGCGACGATGCGGGCGCTACTCCGCGTCCCTGGCGCAATCGTCGCCTGGGTGGTCACGTCGCCCCGGCCCACGTCCTCGGCCAGCGCGCGCCGTACCAGTTCGGTATCGAAGATTGGATCGAAGGCGGCCCCCTCCCCTGGCCCCTCCCCCACGGGGAGAGGGGACTGTAGGAATGGATTGGAAGTGTTGCTAGACATGGGTCGCCGCCTCTCGCGCTTCTTGTGGGGCAACGACCGTCGCGGCGCGCAGCAGCGAGTGAACGCCGTCGAGGGCGGTTTCGCGGTCGGGGAAGTCTTCGCGAAAGTGGCCGCCGCGACTCTCCTCGCGGGCCAGCGCCGCCATCGCGATCAGTTGCGCCGCCAGCAGCATATTCGCCGTCTCCGGGTCCACCGGGCCGGACGCCGCCAGTTGCCGCAGTGTCTCGATGGCCTCAGTCAGGCCCTTCGCATCGCGGCGTAGCGAGACAGCGCGCCACATCGTCTCGCGCAACTGCTGGCGTATCGCGTCGGCAACCGGGGTCGTCAGCGAGCGCTCGGGCAGCACAATACTGTCCGTCGCGCGCTGGACGCCGGGGAGCGGCGACGCCGTGGGCCAGTCGCCCGACTGCGCATTACCTGCAAGCACCGAGGCCACACGGCGGCCAAAGACTAGCCCCTCCAGCAGCGAATTGCTTGCGAGCCGGTTCGCGCCATGGACGCCGGTACACGACACTTCACCAACCGCGAAAAGGCTGGGAACGGTCGTCCGTCCCCAGGTATCCACCGTCACGCCGCCCATGAAGTAGTGCGCGGCGGGCGCGACCGGAATCAGGTCGTGGGCAAGGTCAAGGCCATCCTTGCGACAGGCGGCGGCAATCGTCGGGAAGCGCTCGTAGACCTCATTTTCGGGCAGGTGGCGCAGATCGAGGTAGGCGGATGGTGCGCCCTCGGCCAGCATCTCGCTGAGGATGGCGCGGGCGACGACATCGCGCGGAGCCAGCTCGGCATCGGGCGAGTAGCGTGGCACGAAGCGCTCACCCGCCCTGTTGCGCAGCCAGGCGCCCTCACCGCGCACCGCCTCGGAGATCAGGAACGTCTCACCCGATGGAGAGACGAGCGTGGTGGGATGGAACTGCACGAACTCGACATCACCAACCACCACCCCCGCGCGCCACGCCAGCGCCAGCCCGTCCGCCGTCGCCCCCGCTGGATTCGACGTGCGCAGCCAGAGCTGGCCCGCGCCGCCATTCGCCAGCACGACGCCGCGCCGTGCCAGAATGCGCTGGGTCTCGCCATCGCGTAGCACATCCACGCCGACACACGCGCCATCGCGCAAGACCAGGTCGAGCGCCTGCGTATCTTCGAGCACCATCGCGCCGGGCCGGGCGCGCATCGCGGCGACCAGCGCCCGCTCGATCTCGGCGCCGGTGGCGTCGCGCGTATGCAGCACCCGGCGGCGGCTGTGCGCGGCCTCGCGGGCGAGATCATAGCGGTGGGCCAGATCGTCGGAGGCGACCCCCTCCCCTGACCCCTCCTCCGCAGGGAGGGCGGAATGGTCGAAGCGCGCGCCCTCCGCGATCAGCCAGGCGACGGCGTCACGCGCCGAATGCGCCAGCACGCTCGTCGCCGTCTCATCCACCAGCCCCGCGCCCGCCGCCAGCGTATCGCGCAGGTGTAGCTCGGGGTCGTCGTCGGGGCCGACAGCGGCGGCCAGGCCGCCCTGTGCGTAGCGGGTATTGCTTTCGCCCAGCGCCGCCT
>JAICKD010000355.1 GCA_025928125.1 Ktedonobacterales bacterium | reverse complement strand
GGCAGCTGACCTTATTACCGCCGATGGCCGCGCCTTGCACGTCAGCGCGCGGGAGCATCCCGATCTGTTCTGGGCTATTCGTGGCGGCGGCGGGAACTTTGGAGTTGTGACCTCATTTGACTTCCGCGCCCAGCCCTGCGGAGAGATTATCGGCGGTTTGGTGACCTATGATCCGGCCGACGCGGAAAATGTGCTGTCTGCCTGGGCCAGATCCATGCGCGAGGCGTCTGAAGAACTCAGCTCCACCTTTGTGCTCTTCTCGGGTTTCGGCCCTCAGATGCCCGCCCAGATTATGGTGCTCCTCTGCTACGCGGGAGACGATGAGGCCACGGCCAATGAAGCCATCAAACCTTTCCTGCATCTAGGCGCCGTACGGTCGCAAGATATCCAGCGAAAGCCATACCACGCGATGCTGGAAGACGCCGTGTCTCCTCCTCCAGCGCTCAAACTGGTGGGCCATGCTGGGTTCCTCAAGACCCTGAGCCACGAGGCGATTGCTGCTCTTGCCGCCAACTACGGGCAGGTGGGCAAGCCCATCGCGCAGATCCGCGCGCTTGGGGGAGCCGTGGATCGTGTCAGCTCGGAGGCCACCGCATTTGCTCACCGGGGGAACGAGGCGCTTGTGGTCGTCCCGGCGTTCGCTCCCAAGGATGCGTCGGACGAGCAGGCGCGGCAGATCAGACAGGCAGCCTGGCAGCCTCTCGCTCCGTTTGTGAGCGGCGCGTACCTCAATTTCGTGAGCGACGCGAGCGAGGCGACGGTTGCCGCTATCTACCCGAGCGCCACCTACGCACGCCTGGCCCGTATCAAGGCTGAGTACGATCCTGACAACATCTTCAACCACAATCAGAACATCAAGCCTGCCATAAGCGCTCAGGGTTAGACCACAGACCACATAATGGGGCAAGCTGCCTTGCGGGTGCGTTACGAAGGCCGGGGAACTGATACGTCTGCTCCCCGGCTTTCCGCGTCCAGGCAGAATTGCACTGGTGGTGTGGTAGCCGGTACCGGGCCGTGATACGATGAATGCGCATGATTGTTCCCTGGAATCTGGAATTGAGGTATGAATCATGGCAACCATCTCTGACGAAGTGAACGCGCTGCTTGAGCGCATGCCGCCCAGCGAACAACAGCGTGTGCTCGATTATGCGCGTCGGCTAGCGAATGTTCAACCGTTTCCGCATACACCGCTACCACCAGGCTCACCCCCTGATACGTTATTGCGCATCACCGTGGCTCCAGAGGTTGGAGAAGCAATGGAGCGAGCCTTAGAGGAATGCGAACGGATTGATATTGATGAGCAGTAGTTCAGCGCCAGGTGTGTATCTCCTCGATTCAAGCATACTGATTCGCTCGTTGCGTGGTGATGGAACTATACGCGCTCGCCTGGCTGGTACAACTACGCTCTATATTCCCAGCATAGCGCTTGGTGAATTGTATTTTGGGGCATACGGATCGCCAACACGCGCCATCGCAGCAATAAAGGACGTAGATGCCTTGGCGACAGGTATGACAATTCTCGCCACGGACGCCACGACTGCCCAGATATACGGACGAATTGGGAACGAACTGAAAGCGAAGGGTCTGGCTATGCCAGCCAATGATCTCTGGATTGCCGCAATCGGCATTCAATATGGGCTAACACTCGCCGCGCATGATGCACATTTCGACTGGATCGACGGGCTGACAGTCGAGCAGTGGTGATAATTTGCTGCGGAGCATTTTCATGATGCTCTCAGATAATCCTCGGACAATCTTGCGCCGGTCAATAAAACATCCCCTCTCCGAGCGATTCGAGGAGGGGATGCGTGTTAATGATCGCGGAATGCGGCCACGCTACTTCGGCAGCAGACCCTGCGACTGGAGCCAGGTCTTGGCCACCGCGAGCGGCTGCTGGTGGTCGACGCTGACCTGCTTGATGAGCTTCACGATCTCATCCGTCGTCAGCTTGGAGGCCAGCGGATTCAATGTCGCCTTGATGGCGGGCGACTTCGAGAGCAGCGCGTCACGTACGACCGGCGCGGGATTATAGACCGGGAAGACGTTCTTCGTATCTTTGAGGACGACGAAGTTGTTAGTGACGATGTTCGGGTCGGTCGTATAGCAGACGTTCAAATCGGCGTCACCCTTGGTGACCGCGCCGAAGGAAAGCTGCTCGCTGATCTTCACCACACTCTTGAAGGTAATGTTATAACCCTTCTCAACAGGCTGCTCGGCGGCGGCCACGCCGTCATCCTGCGTCGCCAGCACCAGCTTGCCCGATTGTGTGACCAGATCATCCAGCGATGAGAGATGATACTTGGTGGCGTTGGCCTGCGAGGTGCAGATGCCATAACTGTCGTTCAGCCCATAGGCGGCGTCCAGCCAGGTGAGCTTGAAGTTGCTCTCGTAATAGCTGGAGACCGACTGAAACGCCTGTTGTGGATCTGACGTCTGGGGCAGCTTGTAGACGGTGAGCGATGTACCAGTGAACTCTGGATACATGTCGATGGCGCCGCTCTTGATGGCGGCATCCAGCACTGGCGTCTGGCCGAGCGGAATCTTCTGGGTAACGGTATAGCCCGCGTTTTCGAGCAGAAGCGCATACATCGAGCCGAGAAGCTGACTGTCGGCGTCGTTCTTGCTGCCGACGGTCACTTTGACGCCGCTTCCCGGCTTACCACTGGTGCTGGCGCTCGTGCCACAGCCCGCGATGGCCACCAGGGCCACCAGCAGCAGGGCGCCAAACGCCCTGTAATACCTGCGTGTAAACGTCACAACTCTTCTCCTTCAGGAATACTCACTAGCGCGGCATCATCCAATGAGATGCCATCATCGGTCGGATGCGATAACTCTTCTGTTCGCGCATCCTGAAAAGGGAAAGCGATCGGTCACGCTCATGGCGCGCTTCCCCTTCCTCATATCCATACCCGCTCTTTGCCTCAATGGTTTCAGCAATGCGAACGAGACAGAGCGGTGAGCGTGCAGTATCAAGACGACTCTACGCCGCCAGCTTTTCGGTCGACTTTTCGCCCGCGCGGATGCCAGTGGGAGTCAGCACGCGCTGGAGCAGCGCGAACAACGCCTCGGTCAAGAGCGCCAGCGCGATGATTCCCAGCGCGCCCGCCGCTGCCTGCGCATAATCCAGAATGTTGACGCCGGCCAGGATATACTCGCCCAGCCCGCCCGCGCCGATAAGCGCCGCAATAGGCGTCGTCGCGACGATCTGGATGGCCGCGATGCGTACGCCCGCCGCGATGACCGGCAGCACCAGCGGGATCTCCACCCGCCTCAGAATTTGCAGGCGCGTCATGCCCATGCCGCGCGCCGCGTCAATCGACGCGGGATCGATCCCTTGCAGCCCCGCGATGGTATTGAGCAGAATTGGCGGAATGCCGAGCAGCGTCAGCGCGATGACCGACGGCGTGAAGCCGATGCCGACGATGGGAACCATGATCGCCAGGAAGACCAGCGAGGGAATCGCCCGCGCCAGCCCGCTCAGGTTCGCGCTCAGGAATGCCGCGATGGGCCGCCGCGCCGTCGCAATCCCTAGTGGCAGCGCAATCACGAACGCCAGCACAATGGGATAGACGCTCAGCAGAATCGTGACCCATAGATGCTCGCCATAGGCATTCGCCGGATTCTGGATGAAGGCCCAGACCTGACCGAGAAAGCTGGAAGACGCCGCCAGGGCCACGCTGAAGGAGCCAAAGAACATCGTGAGAACTCCTTTCAGCCCGCGCTCGCCAGCGTCGTACCCTGGCCGCGCCCCAGCAATCGCTGAACGCCGAGCAGCAGCAGGTCCGCGCCGACCGCCAGCGCGGTAATCAGAATAGCCCCTGCCACGATTTCATCGTTATAGGCGAAGGTCTGCCCTTGAAAGACCAGCGTACCCAACGATGGAACGCCTACCACGAATGAGATCGACGCGATGCCAATGGTCGTGACGACCACTACACGGAGACCCGCGATGATGACGGGCAACGCCAGCGGCAAGACCACCTTCGTCTGAATCTGGGCGGCGTTCATACCCATCGCCCGGCCAACCTCGACCAGCGCTGGGTCGACCGCGCGAATGGCCGCGACGATGTTGCGAATCAGCACGATCTGCGTATACGCAACCAGCGGGATGATGACGGTGGTTGCCTCCAGCCCGGTAAGCGGGATGAGCAGCACCATCGCCGCGATGCTCGGGATTGTATAGAGAACGCTGGCGAACGTGGTCACTGGCGCATAGAGCGGACGGAAACGCGCCACCAGCAGCGCGATGGGAAACGCGATCAGCAGCCCGATGCCCACGCTGATGAGCGTCAGCGAGACATGGTCAAAGAACAGATTAGGAATGCTATTCGGGAGGCTGGTATCCCAGTTGGTTGGATCGAGCAGAAATTGCATGCGCGCCACCTTCTTGCTGGGGATAGCCGTTATCCCTGTTTCCCTGTTGCTGCGCCTGCCGTGGCGCCCTCCGACGGCGAGCGGACCGCGCGATAGATACCGTTGAGCGACACCTGGCCCACAGTCGCGCCGTGATCGATCACGAGAGCCTTATCCGCATTGGTCTTGAGCAGCAGCAGCAGCGCGGTGAGCAGCGTGGAATCCGTGGGGAGTGTCTCGCCACTCAGCGGGAATGCGCCCTCGCTGTCCTGTGGCTCCAGCGCGGCGGTCACCGGCAGGTATTCCAGCTGGCGCAGCGTGCTATCGGCG
>JAICKD010000194.1 GCA_025928125.1 Ktedonobacterales bacterium | reverse complement strand
TCATCAAAGGTGTCTTTATCGCCTTTATCAGTCGGATGCCAGGCGATTGTGCTCGCGCTAAGAACTGGCATGTCAGCGACCACCGGGATAATGACGCTGTTCATATGGTATTTCTTCGCCTCAAACGTCATGTTATCCAGCGAAGCGGAGGTGTCATAGCCGCCATTCGTCTGTCGGCGCATCCACATCATGGTAAAACCCTGGAAGGGCGCGCTGTTGCTCAGCTGCCCATTCGCTGAGTTGCCCGTCTGCGCCAGCATCCCCGGCGCCAGAAACAGGATGTGCGGAAGGACAAACTGGCCGCCTGCCAGCAGCACGACCAGAAGCGGAATCGCCACCACAGCCCCCATGCTCAGCGCCCGTCGTCCCGGAGGGCGGCGTCCCGGCGCTGGGAGCGGCGACGTGCCGGGGAGCAACGGGGAAGGCGAGAGTGGCATCTGCTAGTCCTCCTAGGCCGGGAACGCAAGCTTGCGGTACTTCTCGGCAATCTCATACCAGGCTTCTTCCGACAAGCCCAGTTTCTCGCGCAGCTCATCCATCGAGACGCCCGCGCGCAACTGGCGCACCGCGAAGATATCGCGCAGCAGTTGCAATGTCACGCGCTTATCGAGGTCGGCGCGCTTGACGGCGGCGGCGAGCACATAGTTCAGGTTACGGTCGGTACACTCGAAGAGGCGTTCGCGCGGCTGGTAGCGCTCAACATAGCGCTGAAAGACGTCTGTCCAGGCCGCTGGCAGCGCCATGCGCCGCTCGCGCCGTCGTTTCGCCTGTCCGGGGAAATGCACTTCGAGCGCGGGTTCTTCCGGGTCAGAGAGGTCCACATGGCGCAGCGCGACCGCCATCAACTCTTCTTTTTTCAGTCCAGTCGCCAGCAACGTCATCACAAGCAACTGGCAGCGCGGATCGGCCTCAGCGGCCTGCTCCAGCCGGGCGATCTCATCCTCGAAGAGCAATTCGGGAAGGGGCGGCGCCGGGCGAGTCAGCACGATACGCTGCGATGGGTCATCCGCAAGCGCCTGCTCCTTCGCCAGCCAGCCAAAGAAATTCTTCAGGAAGGTAGCGCGCCGCGCCATCGTCTTCGGCGCTGGTTGTGTGGCGCGATCCCAGCGCAGGTGGCCGAGCCAGCCCGCCAGCGAATCCTGCGTGATCGTCCGCAGCGGCGTCTCGCGCCCCAAAAATTCGGTCAGCAAGCGCAGGTCCGAGAGAAAGCAGGTAATCGTATAAGCCGAGTGATCGGTACGGCGCAGATACTCCTGATAGGGTAAGGCGCACGCGCCCAACACCGACGTTGCGGTGATCGTGGGAACGACCACCACCGGCTCCTGCTTCTGCCCGGCCACTGGCGCGGCGGCATCGGGGAAAAACAGGCTGGGCTGCTCCACCGAGTCATCAGATGTTTTGTCTGTGTCGGGCATGGCTGGCCTCACGCTGACTTATCCCGGAAAAATTGGACTTCCGCGCCCAAGTATGGCCCATTCGGGCGCTGTTTGCAAGCCAACGGGACCCACTTTAGGATATACTGGCCGGTGCGCCGCCCGGCTGCATCCGCCTGGACGGATAGGTTTGCCGTACAGTACGTTCGAGACCCATTGCGCATGAGTTGTCATCACATACTTGATAGAGGAGTGTTCTCCGTGTCTGATACGACCCCCGCTTCCGGCGAATTTCTCTCGCTGGACGATCTCCAGTTTCCCGAGACGCTCGAACCTGCCGAGGTGGCGCGAGCCGTCGCCGTTGAGTTGAAGCTGAAGCCAACGCAGACGCTCGCCACCCTCACATTGCTCGATAACGGCAACACCGTGCCGTTCATCGCGCGCTACCGCAAGGAAGCGACGGGCAATCTCGACGAGGTGCAGATTCAGGCCATCGGCGACCGCGCCGATGCGTTGCGCACGCTCCACGCGCGCAAACATGACGTGCTGCGCCTCATCGCCGAGCAGGGGAAGCTCACCCGCGAGCTCGCCGACGCCATTATCGCTGCCAGCACACTGCAAGCTGTGGAAGACCTCTATTTGCCGTACCGCCAGAAGCGGAAGACACGCGCCAGCATGGCGCGCGAACGGGGCTTGCAGCCGCTCGCCGACCTGATTCTGCGTCAGGAGCGCATTCCCGGCCCGGCAGACCAGGCGCGTATCGCCGCGGCTGAGCCATTCGTGGATACCGAGAAAGGGGTGGAGGACATCGCAGCGGCCCTGGCTGGGGCGCGCGATATCTGCGCCGAGACGATCATGGAGGATGCGACGGTACGCGGCGAGGTGCGGACGCAGTTCTTCAAAGAGGGCGCGCTAGGCGCAAAACTCACCATAGACCCAGAGAAAGCGGCGGAGAAAGATCCGCGCGGCGTCTACCGCATGTATTACGAGTTCCACGAACCAGTCCCGCGCCTGGTTCCGCACCGTATTCTCGCGCTGAATCGCGCCGAGCGTGAAGACGTGCTGCGCGTCTCGGTGGATGTGCCGTTTGAGCGCGCGGAGCCGCTGATTCATAACCACTACCAGCCCGACCGTCGCTCGCCCTTCGCCGAGGAGCTTGAGACCGCCATCAGCGATGGCTATCGCCGGTTGCTCGCGCCCGCGCTCGAACGTGAGGTACGCGCCGAGCTGACCCGTCAGGCCGAAGAGCATGCCATCGGCGTCTTCGCCACCAACCTGCGCAACCTGCTCTTGCAGCCTCCGCTCCGTGGCGAGCGTGTCCTCGGCCTTGACCCCGGTTTCCGCACCGGCTGTAAGGTGGCCGTGGTGGATGAGACTGGCAAACCCATCGACTCCACCACCATCTATCCGCACCCGCCCCAGGCGCACTGGGCTGAGGCAAAGGCCACTCTCAAGGCGCTGATCGCCACCCATCGCGTCGGCGTGATCGCCATCGGCAACGGCACCGCCTCGCGCGAGACCGAGCAACTCGCCGCCGAGGTGATCGCCGAACTGGAGAAGCTGGGTACACCCACCGGCTCACTCGGCTATGTCATGGTCAATGAGGCGGGCGCGTCGGTCTACTCCGCATCCGAGGTGGCCCGGCAGGAGTTTCCCACGAAAGACGTCACCGAGCGCGGTACCATCTCGATTGCGCGGCGGCTGCAAGATCCACTCGCCGAGCTAGTGAAGATCGACGCCAAGGCGATTGGCGTGGGCCTCTATCAGCATGATGTGGATCAGCGCGCGCTGGCGACCGCCCTGGACCGCATCGTGGACTCGTGCGTGAACTTCGCGGGTGTGGACCTTAACTCCGCCTCCTCACAACTGCTGCGCCATGTCTCTGGCATCACGACACGGATCGCCGACAATGTCGTCGCCTGGCGCACTGAACACGGCCCATTCACCAGCCGCCAGCAATTGCTCAAAGTGTCCGGCCTCGGCCCCGCCACCTTCGTCCAGGCGGCGGGATTCTTGAAGGTGCCTGGCGGCAAAGAGCCGCTCGACAACACCTTTATTCACCCCGAAAGCTACGACGCCACGCGCTCGGTGCTGAAGACGCTGCCAGGCTCGCCCGATGAGCGCGCCAGTGACCGGGTGCGCTCGTGGCGGCTGCTCATCGGCATGAACTCGCGCGGCGCGGGCGCGCAGGCAGCCATCGCGGCGCTGGCAAGCGAGGTCAACGTCGGCGTCCCAACGCTAACCGATATTCTCGAAAACCTGGAAAAGCCGGGTCTCGACCCGCGCGATAGCCTGCCGAAACCCATTCTGCGCCAGGACGTGCTAAAGCTGGAAGACTTGAAGGAAGGGATGGCGCTACAAGGCACGGTGCGCAATGTCGTCGACTTCGGTGCGTTCGTGGATATCGGCGTCAAGCAGGACGGCCTGGTACATGTCTCGGAGATGGCCGACCGCTTCGTCCGCGATCCTCTCACCGTAGTACAGGTTGGGCAGGTGGTGCGGGTGCGGGTGCTCGCGGTGGATATCGGACGCGGGCGCGTCCAGTTGAGCATGCGCAACGTCGAAGACTGAGGCTAGCAAGGTCACGAGCGGTACGCATCACAGCGTATTGACAAGCGGACCAACCAGCGGGACAATGCCCACGCGCGTACAGCGCATCTGCGTACAGCGCCTATGAGGGAAGCTATTTCGGGGGGAGAGGTAGCCTTGGAGAGATCGGTCTGGACGCGTAAAGTCAACATATTCCTGCTATTTATCCCGCTGGTGATCTTCAGCGCGTGGATCGAGGAGCACCTGTTACATGAGACGCTGGCGGGGCTGGAAGAACAGCAGCGCGTTCTGCTCGTCGGTGGCGTGATCTTTCTCTGCGCCGCGCTCTCGCTGATTCCGCTGGCGGGCTTTCTCGAAAGCGCCGTCGAAGAGCTGGCCGAGTTGCTAGGCGAGTTCCTCGGTGGCCTGCTCCACACCACTGCCAGCAACGTGGCGGAACTGGCGCTGGCGCTCTCGGTGCTGACATCGTTCGCGGGCTCGCGCGGCTCCGAGATCGTGCTCAGCTCCGTGGCGGGCGTTATCGTGCGCAATGCGCTGCTATTCCTCGGCATCGCCACCCTGCTCGGCTGCTGGCGCAACGGCAAGATGCGGTTCAGCCCAGAGGCTGCTGGCGAATACTCCACGGTGTTTGCCCTGGCCGTCACCGGACTCTCATTGCCGACGCTGGCCTCGTTCGTCGTCGGCGCAAGCGCTGGCGCGGAAGGTGGCGGTGGTGGTGAATCGGCTGGCGAGGGCCTGCTAGTCTTCGGCCAAATACCTTTCGCGGTCTGCATTGCGGTCGTCCTGCTGGTGAGCTATGTGGCGTATCTCGTCTTCGTCGTCTTCAAGCCGCGCACCGGCTACAACATGGCAGGCAAACGCGGGAAAGCCGCTGCCGCCGAAGACGCAGCCGCTGGGGACTCCTCGATTCTGGTAGCGCCCGATACACAGGCGCTCTTTGAGGAAGAACGTGCCAGCGCGGAGACCAAACTCTCGGCGCGCGCCCGGCTGGCGGCGGAACGTCGCGCGGCGCGAGAAGAGTCGGGGGAAAAGCGATTCCTGGGCGAACACAAAGTTGCGCGCGGGTTGCTGGCGGTGCTCATTCTTGGTGTGGCCGCGGCGGGCGTGGTCGTGATGTCAGAGCATTTCGCCGATTCGGTCAAAGAGATGGTCGAGACCAACGCCGGGCTGCGCGACTACGAGTTCTTCCTCGGCCTGATTCTGATCCCTGTGCTAGCGGGTGTCGTGGAGCTGTACGGCTCGGTGGGGATGGCGCGCCGCAAGAAGATGGACATCACGATGGCTATCACGGCGGGCGCATCGATCCAGATGATTCTGCTGGTGGTGCCGATTCTCGTGCTGGTGGGCTGGTTCACTGGCCATCCGCTCGGGCTGGTCTTCACGCCACTGAATGTCATCATCTTTGGCGCGGCAACCTTTGCCTTCATGCTGCTCAGTCGCGACGGTGAATCGACGATGCTGGAAGGCGTGCAACTGGTGGCGCTCTGGCTCCTGCTGGCCGTCATCGCTATCTATCTCCCGCCCAACATTATCGGCGGTTGATGCCCAGCGACTGCTTGACAGCGGCCCGTTCCGCCACGTAAACTAACCGTATCAATTGAAAAGGGTTCGTCGTGAGGGACGAGTATCCGCGCTACGGCGAGACAGCGAGCCGGGGTAGGTGCAAGCCCGGCAGGCTGGCGCGCGGAGAAGCCACCCTCAGGCCCAGCAGTTCAATTTCGCTGGGCCTCGACGCGGGGCGAACGTCCACCGTGGCCAGTAGCACCCGCCGGTAGCTCCCCGTTATCTGAGAGCAGGGCATCGAGCCATCCGCTCCGTGCCTGGAAAGAGTGGAGAGCTACCGCTGTGCGCCAGTAATGCGCGCTCACAGGAACTCTCAAGCAGGGTGGTACCACGGGATCCGAATAATTCGCTCCCGCCCCGAGCAAGGCGCTCGCGGCGGGTGTTTTTGTATCTGGCCGCACATATAGCATCTGGCAGCGAGCGCCTCAGCCTCGCACACTGCGCCTTTCCTGTTGGCAGCTAGTCCGGCGTTTTCCGCCGGAGGACGAACTCTGCCCATTTTCACCGCCTGGGTTTGGCCCAGGAAAGGAGAGCAGTAGCATGACCGATTTCAACACACCAGGACTCTCATCGCCGGAAATTACCCGGCGCTATCTCGCGTACTTCCGCGAGCGCGGCCACCTGGAGATCGCGGGCGCGCCGCTGACTGCGTCGGAAAGCACGCTGTTCGTGATCGCGGGGATGCAGCCGCTGCTGCCGTGGCTACGCGGCCAGACGCCCCCGCCCGCGCCGCGTCTCACGGCGATCCAGCGCTGCCTGCGCACAGACGACATGGAGGCCGTCGGAGCGAACGGGCGGACGCTCAGCAGCCTCAACATGCTCGGCAACTGGTCCATTGGCGACTACGGCAAACGGGAGGCGATTAACTATGCGGTCGAGCTGATGAACCTGCTCGGCGTTGATCGCTCGAACGTCTGGGTGACC
>JAICKD010000476.1 GCA_025928125.1 Ktedonobacterales bacterium | reverse complement strand
CCTTTGCGCGCGATGCGGATGTCGCAGGCGAGCGCGATCTCGAGGCCGCCGCCGACGGTGTGGCCGTTGAGCGCGGCGATCACCAGCTTGGGCGTCTGTTCGAGGCGGGTCAGCGTCTCGTTGGCGTGCAGGCAGAAGTAATACTTGAAGGTCGGCGTCACCGCGTTGAGCATGGCGATCTCGGCGCCCGCGGAGAAGAACTTGTCCCCGGCGCCGCGCAGGACGATCACATAGACCTCATCGTCGAACCGCGCCTTGAGAATGGCGGCGTCGATCTGCCTCATCATCGCATAGCTGTAGGTGTTGGCGGGCGCATTGGTCAGTTCGATGATCGCCACACCGTTATCCGTCGAGTAGTTGACCAGGGTCTGCTCGCCCGTGGCGGTTGTGCTGGACATACGCGCTTCCTCCTCTGGAACGCAGCGACAATGCCGGACATTGCGAATACGACGCGAAACAGCGCGCCAGGCGCAGATATGTGCCATACAAGTCACACCTGCCGCGCCCATGGCATCGCACAAGAATCCGAAACGATTTTAAAAGTATCGAAACGACTTGTCAAGATGCGGACGCTTCCGGGTCGCAGCCAGCTGCCGACTCTGCCGTCTCCGCCGAGGCCGCTACGGCGACCTGTGGCGGCTCCGTGGCGGCCAGCAGCGCCAGCAGACCAGGGAAGTGGCGCTCGATCTCATCGCGCATGAGGGCGTAATGGTAGAACTTGCCCATCTTGCGCACGCGAATCAGGCCGGCGTGACGCAAGACCCGCACGTGATAGGAGATAGTCGATTTGGTCAGCGCGAAGGTTGCCTCCAGCGCCGCGCACGCGACCTCCTCGTTCGCCTGCATCAGCCGCAGCATCCGCACGCGCGTTGGGTCGGCCAGCGCCGCGCCCACCGCCGCCAGCTCTTCCGCCGTTGCCGAGGACGATACATCCCCTGGCGACCTCGCCGCTATGACCATGAAACCCTTCCCTCGCTCCGCAGGCTCGCAAGACCAACCCTGCCCGCGCCAGACTCATAGTAGCATATCGCGCCACGGGCCGAAGGAAGCGGAGACCCTCTCCCACAGCCCCTCCCCGCGCCGGGGAGGGGAGAGTATGTGCGCGGCGCCAACCGGCGGGATGGTCGCCTAGTTCCTCCCCTCGTAGGGGCAGCCACGCGAGCCGAGGCTAGAAGCGCGCGACGAGCGCGCGGAGCGGCAGCGGCCCGCGGGGCGGGTGGCCGAAGGCTGGGAGAGGTCTGCGCTCAAATGGGCTACCCCGATTGGGCTGATATAGTGCTCTGTGAGGCGATTCATGGCGCGGCGGATTCTCGTGTGTAATACTACCCACAGTATCAGAAACTGGCCACCCGTCTCTTTCCAGAGTGCTCCGAATTGGATTGAGCGCAACCCCTACAACAGGGAGGACGAACGCGATGGATATTGCCACGCTCGAAGCGCCTCCCGCCTCCATTCTGATCGTTGAAGATGAGGCGCCCGTTGCCCACATGCTCAGCTCGACCCTTGCCGCCGAAGGCTATGCGCCGACGATTGCCTATACCGGTGAGGACGCCATCGACTTTGCGCTCCGCGAGCAACCGCAACTGATCCTGCTCGATCTCATGCTGCCCGGCATCGACGGCTTCGACGTCGTCTCGGCGATTCGCGCCAATGCCCGAACGACGCACATTCCCGTCATGGTGCTCACCGCCCGCCACGATATTAGCGTCAAGATGCGCGCCTTCGCCTCGAAGGTTGACGACTACATGACCAAGCCATTCAATGGCCAGGAGCTGGTGGCGCGCATACGCACCCAGCTGCGCCACCTGCGCGAGACGCTGCTTTCCCCGCTGACGGGCCTGCCCTCCGGCTTGCGTGTCGAGCATGCCATCGCCGAGCAACTGCGATCTCCCCGGCCATGGGCCATCCTCTATCTCGACCTGGACCACTTCAAAGCCTATAACGATGTCTATGGCCCCCTGCGCGGCAATGACCTCATCCGGCTGCTGGGGCATGTGACGTCGGCAAGCCAGCATGCCGAGGGCAACGCGAACGATTTTCTGGGCCACATCGGCGGCGACGACTTCATCCTCATCACCACCCCCGACCGCATGGAGCCGGTCTCCCGTGGCATCATCGACGCCTGGGACCGCGAGAGCCGCGCGCTCTACTCGCTCGAAGATGTCTCTCGTGGCTCGCTTGTTGCCCGCGACCGGCAGGGTCAGGAACAGGTCTACCCACTGGTCGGTGTCTCGATTGGCGTCGTGACCAACCTCCACCGCTCGATCACCACGATGGAAGAGTTCAGCCGCGTCGCCGCCGAGATCAAGGCGCAGGCGAAAGCCATCCCCGGCAGCAGCTATTACATCGACCGTCGCGGCAACAACTAACGGTTCTGGCCCCCCTTGAGATGAGGTCCGCGCCCATCAGCAAAAATATGTACCCCTCGGCATATTGCTACTTGACACAATACCTGGCTGCCGCTATACTACGCGCCAATCTTGTCTGCTAGCCCGTTTTGACCAGATGGCTACGAAATATCACGTAGTGAGGTATCTGTCGCCTGTCGGCGACGACAAGGAAGTAGCGGCAAGAGAACTGTCTCTGGGAATGGAAATTCCCGGCGGAGGTGTGTCGTACGCATCCGCTCGCATCGCACCCATGCTGTCCCATCGGGTTTGTCTGGCCAGGTTCACTCGCACTGATGTGCGAATATTGGCGCTCATCGGGGAGTCGCCTGAAGAATCTGGCGGGTTCACCACACGAGAGCGCCAACGAAGGTGGCTCTCACAAGGAGAAGCATCGCGATGAAAAAGCTACGCATCGCCCTCGTTCCCCTGGCCATCGTGGCCGTCGCGGCTATGGCCATCATGCTTGCCTTTGGCGGGCATGTCACCAGCGCCAACGCCGCGGCTGGCGGCACCGAGGTTTTCCACGGCAAGATCATGAAACCCGCAAAGGCGGTGGGGCCAGCCGTCACCAGCAGCAATATGACCTACCACGGCGGCCCTGTCTCACTCGCGCCGACGGTCTACATTAGCTGGTGGGGCAGCCAGTGGAACTCCGGGTTCTCCACGGGTGGCTATACCAGCGCGCAGGCGCAGACCTATGCCACCGGCTTCTTTGGTAATGTCGGCGGCAGTTCCTGGCATAACATCGACACGCAGTACTGCCAGGGCGTGGCGGTTGGCACGGTGAATTGCGGCACGAGTGGCCAGCACATCACCAATCCGGCCGGGGAGCTTGCGGGTACGTGGGTGGATACCACCTCGCTGCCCAAGCGCGTGAGCCAGTCGAGCATCGCCAGCGCGGCGGTTCGCCTGATGAACCACTTCGGTGGCTTCAATGCCAACGCAATCTACCTCGTCTTCACGCCGAGCGGTCACTCGATGAGCGGCTTCGGCACGCAGTGGTGCGCCTGGCACGATAACACTTCCAGTGGCGGCCATCAGGTAGCCTATGGCTACATCCCCTACATGCCCGATGCGGGCGGCAGCTGCGGGATGAACTTCGTCAACGCCACCAACAATAGCTATGGCAACGGCTACTTCGACGGCTTCTCCATCGTGGCGGGGCATGAGTTCATGGAGGCCGAGTCCGACATGACGCCCAGCACCAGCATCGCCTGGCAGGGTCCCGGCGGCGGCAGCGACGAGAACGCCGACAAGTGCGCCTGGAACCAGAACGGT
>JAICKD010000201.1 GCA_025928125.1 Ktedonobacterales bacterium | reverse complement strand
ATTCTGGATTCAAAGATACGCCAACAGAGGTGGTGGCGCGCATGCGTCACGCACTGGCAAGTTCCGTTACCACCTTACATCAGCCGGTCAAAACAACAGGCGTTTCGCCGTTCGCTGCTGAAGCGACATATATCGCTACCGCACTCGACGTGCTCGAAAAACTCCTGGCTGGTGCGCATGCAACCGCGCCACTACAAATCGTGCCTGTCGAGCTGTCCGATATGCTCATGCAGTTGATGGCGACACTGAAATCATCTACTCCTCATCACAGCCTGGAGCTTGCCTTGCCTGGCGACAATCCAACCATTATGGCCGACGAGCAGACCATTACCGACGTAACGCGGCTGCTCGTTACGTCGGCTGTTGCGCTTGCGCCACATGGCGGTTCGATACGTGTCACCTTGCGTACGCACGAGGACGGGGCGCTGATTGGTGTTCGCCAGCACGAGACCTTCCTCACGGAAGAGCAACTCAGTGAAATCTTCGACCCGTTTCCTGCCATTCCCGACCTGGACGCCAGCCGACGCGCGGCATTGCTCTCGCTGTCGGTCGCGCGCCGTCAGGTGGCAAGCCACAGCGGCAGAGTCTGGGCCGAGACAACCACGCGCGCTGGAGGAATGACCTTTTATGTATGGTGGCCGCAGACGCCCACAGTTCCACCAGATCCGGTAGATCTTCCCACTGACCTGACACCCACGCCAGCACGGCTGCCTCTGGATCGCCGCCAGCCGGTCATGTTGATCCTAGAAGGCGATCTGCGCATGGCGCGATATCTGCGTGCGAACGCCGAGGCGCACGGCTACCTTGCGCATACCAGCATGAGCGAGGAAGATGCGCTCATGTGTATTGATCGCGAAGAGCCCGATCTACTCCTGGTGGATAGCGGCATGCCAGCCATGGCAGACACTAGTTTGCTTACCCGTTTGCGGCAGTACGCGAGTGGCCCAATCATCGTATTGGGACGAAACACCGACCCCAGGCTGTGCGCGCGGTTGCTCGATGCAGGCGCCTCGGACTACGTTCCGCGACCATTCAACGTCGAGGAACTGATGGCGCGGATTCGTGTTGCGCTGCGCGTGGCCAAGGATACGACAGACGCTGCTACGCGGTCAGAGGTAGTGGTGCTGGGGGAACTGGAGATAGACCTGGCGCATCAACGGGTACGCGAGAATGGGCGTCTCATCGCGCTCAGCCGGACAGAATATCGTCTCTTGCGGGCGCTGGCGCAACATCCTGGTATGGTCGTGTCGCATACGCGTCTGCTAGAGCGGGTTTGGGGCGCTGGTTACGAACAGGAAACCGAGTTTCTCTGGGTCTACATCCGCCGCCTGCGCCGCAAAATCGAGCCAGACCCCGCGCATCCACAATACATCCTCACGGCCCCTGGCGTTGGCTATCAGCTTGCCGAAGCGCCCGTCACCACTGCCAAACATAGCCAGCAAGCGCATCCCTAAGGATTTGAAGAAGATGAAATATCAGGAATTTCCCTGATTGTCACTCTCAGACGCCTTTTGCTATAGTTTTCACTGGTATGCGTTATGCAATCCTTTTCCGGCATATTTGCCGGAGAACGACAACGGCTGCGTCCTCCAAGACCGCGCTATGCGCATCGACAGACTGGGGATGAGTTGGCCGATTACATAGCGGCATGATAGCAAAGGAACGACATAGTTATGAAGAAACTCGCATTACTCGTCCTTCCCCTGCTGCTTCTTGGGGCAGTTGCGGCGTCCGGTTGTGGCAAGACCCCCGGCGGTACTAATACTGGTCCTTCTGGTGGTCCTGTAACTCAAGTTGAGATGGATGCGACAAACTTCGCGGTAAGCTCAGTAACCGTCAAATCCGGTGTGCCATTCAAGTTCGTTGATCCAACCGACACCGGCGGCCTCCACATCATTTGTGCGGGCCACAATGGTAAGTGTATCGCCAATGCTGATGCGCCATCAGAGTTGGCTGACCCCGGCTTCACCATCAATCCTGGCGACACGAAGACCGTCACTTTCGATAAGCCAGGGACGTATCAAGTCGCGTGTACGGTTCACCCCGACATGAACCTGACTATTACGGTACAGTAACGACACCGCGAGAGGTACCCGACTTCCGAGATAACTCGGCTCCTAGCATTGAAAAGAAAGCCCGCTTCATCAGGCGAAGCGGGCTTTTCGCACCCCGCGAAGCCATCGGGCGCTCATCTCGATATGATATAGTTAGTGTCGCTGGCTGCCATCTGGCGGCTTGCGCAGTCTCGTCTGTAGAATTCAGGGATTGTCTCGCGCATGAAGACTCCGCGCACACTGATTGCCTTTGTGTTCCTGACAGCGCCGCTGCTGTTGTCAATGAGTCTGACCGCCTGTTCCATCACGCGCGCTCCAACTCCGACACCGCCCGCGGATTACACGCCACGACCAACGCCAGGAGGAGGCCCGAACAGCGTTGAGATCACTTCAAGGGATTTTGCCACACACAGGCTAACAGTAAAGCGCGGCGCCGAGGTGACGTTTGTCGTACGATTGGATTCGGGACCGCATATTCTGTGTCTCGGAAAAGACGGGAACTGCGACCCGGCCTTGCCTGGCCCGCAGGAGTTGCGCCAGGATGGTGGATTCAATGTTGACGCGGGACAGTCGCTGACGCTGGACTTTGTCTCGCCGGGTATCTATCCGATTACGTGCGCCATCTACCCGTCCATGAATATGGTGATAACTGTCACCTGAACGCGACACGACCCCAACTCATATTTCGCTGGAACTGATCTATGGCTGAGGAACAAAACCTACAAGAGATACATGCGCACTATGACGTGCTCGTCGTAGGCGCTGGACACGCAGGCTGTGAGGCGGCCCTCGCCGCCGCGCGCATGGGACGGCGTACGCTCCTTCTGACGATGAACCTCGATAGCATCGCGCTTATGCCCTGCAATCCCTCTATCGGCGGCCCGGCGAAGGGCCACCTGGTGCGCGAGATCGATGCGCTTGGCGGTGAGATGGGGCGTAACTCTGACCGAACGTTCATCCAGATCCGGCTCCTCAACACAGGGAAGGGGCCAGCGGTTCAGGCGCTCCGGGCGCAATGCGACAAACAGGCCTATCGACTTGCGATGAAGTACGCGCTGGAAATACAGCCCAACCTCGACCTGAAACAGGACACTGTCACCCGGCTGCTTTCGGAGCGTGACGCCGATGGGCGTGCAAGCATCCGCGGTGTGGTGACGTCGCGTGGCTGGACCATTGCGGCACGCACCGTGATCCTGACGACCGGCACCTTCATCAATGGGCGGCTGGTGGTGGGCGAGAAGACACAGGCTGGCGGGCGTAGTGGTGAGGCGCCCGCGCTCGGTATCTCTGATGCGTTGCGCGCCCTCGGACTGACGATTGGCCGATTCAAGACTGGCACGCCCCCGCGAATCGACGCGCGCACCATAGACTTCACACAGGCCATCCCGCAGCCTGGCAGCGCCACACCGCTGTATTTTTCGAGCGATATCAGCGCGCGCAACGATGTCACGCTGCCAGCTGGCGCGCCGAATCCCATCTATCCTGTCCCCGATGAGGCGCGTACCAACTGGCGACCGCAGTTGCCCTGCTATCTCGTACACACCAACGCCCGCACGCACGAGGTGATCCGCGCCAACCTGGATCGCTCGCCGCTCTTCAATGGCACAATCGAGGGTATTGGGCCTCGCTACTGTCCGTCCATCGAGGACAAAGTGGTGCGCTTCGCGGATAAAGAGCGCCATCAGGTCTTCCTGGAGCCGGAGGGCTGGCGCACTGGCGAGGTATACGTTCAGGGGATGAATACGAGCCTGCCAGAAGATGTGCAGGTGGCGATGTTGCGCAGCATTCCAGGTCTGGAGCGCGTCGAACTGATGCGGGCTGGCTATGCCGTCGAGTATGACTATGTGCCATCGGACCAACTTCGTCTCACGCTCGAAGCGAAGCCAGTGCACAATCTTTTTCTGGCTGGGCAGATCAACGGCACCTCCGGCTACGAAGAGGCGGCGGCGCAGGGCATTATCGCTGGCATCAACGCGGCATTGGCCGCTAGCGGTGATGCGCCGTTCATTCTGCGCCGCAACGAAGCCTATATTGGCGTGCTGATCGACGATCTTGTCACGCAGCCGCCGACCGAACCCTATCGCCTCCATACGTCACGCGCCGAGCACCGACTGCTCTTGCGACACGACAACGCTGATCTGCGCCTGTCCGAGCGCGCGTGGCAACTCGGACTGCTCAGCAACGAGCGCTATGAGCGCGTAGCCAGCCGTCGCCAGCTGATAGAGGAGGCATCCGCACGCCTTGAAACCGCTGTCATCAGCCCATCGCAAGTCGCAAACACACGCATTCACGCGCTTGGTCTCCAACTCATCGCCCAACCCACAACCGGAACCGAACTGCTTCGCAGGCCAGACGCGCGCTACTGGCAGGTACGCGAGCTACTCACCAGCGATGACTCGCCCCTACCCGAACTGGATGAGGACACGGCTGTAGAGGTGGAGTTGCGGGCCAAGTACGCCGGGTACATTCGCAAGGAGCACGCGAGCGTCGCACGCACCCAACGGCTGGAGGACCATCCCTTGCCGGAGAGCATCGACTACACAGCGCTTACTGGCCTGCGCGCGGAGGCCCGCCAGCAACTCGAGCGCGTCCGCCCGCTAACGGTTGGGCAGGCATCACGCATTCCTGGCGTGACCCCAGCGGATATCTCCGTGCTCTTCGTCCATTTGGAGCGCCGACGACGAGCCGCAGGCAGCGGGAAGGCTGGATAAGGCTGGATAGGATAGGCCATCGGACGACATTATTGACAGTCGGCTGTCATGGGCGTACGATATCCTCTGGACGTGAGGCGGCTGGTGGAGGACTTGAGGCGACAAATCTGCGCAACACCCGCGCAGACATTTGGGGCGAAGACCGAGATACTTCACCGGCTGGCAGGAGGAATCCACTTGCGCATCCTGGTGGTTGACGACGATCCTCTGGGCAGCCGTATGGTCCAGTTTCTGCTCACGGAACAGGGCTATACGGTTGATATGACTGAATCGGCACGCGGTGCGCTCGCTGTGCTGGATGAGCGTACGCCCGATCTCATACTCCTCGATGTCAATTTGCCACATTTGAGCGGCTTCGACTTCTGCAAGCGGCTGCGCGATGACGGCTATGAGATGCCCGTTATTTTTGTCACCGCCAAAGGTGAGCTCGAAGACCGATTACAGGGGCTACGCATTGGGGCGGATGACTATATCTGCAAACCGTTCCAGCCTGCAGAACTAACCGCGCGTGTCGAAGCCGTCCTACGTCGTTATCGGCGGACACGCAGTGATGGCGCGACGATCCAGGCGCATGGCATCGAGATCGACGCGGTGGGGCTATGCGTCAACATGCCAGGCCGTCGCCCGGTCGCGCTCACCCCGACTGAAATGAAAGTGCTTGTCCAACTGGCGCAACGGCCCGGCGAGACCGTCGAACGCGAAGAAGTGATGGCGAGTGTCTGGGGCGATGCGTATGTTGGCGAGAGTAACATTGTCGATGTCTACGTGCGCCGACTGCGGCGCAAACTTGAGCGTGACCCCGCGCACCCCGAGCTGATTCATTCGGCGCGCGGCGTCGGCTATAAGTTCATAGGCTGATGCCAATGGACACCTCCACTACAACCCGCCGCGCTGCCGCAGCCGCCAGAGAACGCTCGTTTCTCTCAAACGCGGGGCATGAGTTACGCACCCCACTCCACAGCGCCAACGGCTTCGTCGAAATGGTGCTTGACGGTCTGGCCGGTCCGCTCAACGAGCGCCAACGGGAAATGCTTTCTTACGCGCATACCGCCATTGGACAGCTCGGCACGCTTATCGAGGATGTCCTCTTTCTCGCTCGCTCAGATAACGGCGAAATCCTGAATCGCCCAGCCGCTGTGGATCCATCCGCGATTCTAACCTGCGCCCTGGATTGTGTTCGCGAACAGGCGCACGAGCAAGGCGTCACATTGTCGCGCCAGGAGCTTGCGCTTCCAGCCACGATTCAGGCGGATGGCGAACGGCTACGCGAGGGGTTGACAGGATTACTGCGCGGCGGTCTGGCCATGATGCCGCCTGAGAGCGTCATGACAGTACTCGCCACAGTTCGCGAGGATCTCCTTGCGTTCGAGGTGACACTCGACCAGGTACGGCTCAACGGCACTGATCGCCGCCACCTGTTCGACCGCTTCTACCAGCCCCGTCCGCTCGGCGCGGATCGCTCGGCGCATCTCGGCCTCGGGCTGGTCATCGCGCAGATCACCGCCCAATGGCACGGAGGTCACGTACGTGTGGACTCGGTGGCAGATGGCAGCATCATCCTCTATTACGAAATCCCGCTCAACTGTTCGTGACCATCTT
>JAICKD010000304.1 GCA_025928125.1 Ktedonobacterales bacterium | reverse complement strand
TGCCAACGGGGCTGATGCCGACCATGCCGCCCGCGCGCTCCGCCACTGGGGCGCCAGGGGCGCGCTACACCATGCCGATACCTCCAGATTTCGGTGGAGATCCCCGCGCGCCATCGCAATCGCGCAAGAATACAAGCCTGATGTCCTACGCCGCCGGGATGACCCATCCGGGCATCCGGCGCGCCAATGATCCCAATCAGGACAATATGCTTGCGCTGCATGGTGTGCGCGTGGCGGGATCGCGTCCACAGCCGTATGGCCTCTTTATCGTCGCCGATGGCATGGGCGGACACCTCAACGGGCAGGAGGCCAGCCGCCTGACTATCGAAATCATCACGCGAATCGTCATGCAGACGCTGAATACCAGCCAGCCGATTGATGGCCCGGCGCTCAGCGGGGTGCTGCGCGAGGGCGTGCAACAGGCCAATAACGAGTTGCGTCGGCGCAATATCAACGAGCGCGCGGATATGGGTACGACAATCACGGCGGCGCTCATCGTGGACGATCAGGCAGTGGTCGTCAATGTCGGCGATAGCCGCACCTACCTGATGAGCCCAGAGGCGGGGCTGCGCCAGATTACCACCGATCACTCTGTCGTCGCCAGTCTCGTCAGCGCGGGCGTGATTCGTCCCGAAGAAATCTATACGCATCCACGTCGCAACCAGATTTATCGTAGCCTCGGTGGTGAAGAGGAACAGGTTGAGATCGATGTGTTCCCCGTCCAACTTCAGGCGGGTGACAAGATGCTGCTCTGCTCGGATGGGCTGTGGGAGATGGTGCGCGACCCACAGATCGAGCATATTTTGCGGGCGACCGCCGATCCACAGCAGGCGGCGCAGCTGCTGGTGGGCGAGGCGAATACCAACGGCGGCGAGGACAACATCAGCGCGCTGGTGGTGCGCCTGCTCGACGACTTGCCCCAGAACGCGCAGCCGGGCATGCGAGTCATCATCGCGCCGTCTTCAGCCGCGGAGGCTAGCCAGCCGCACCCATAGCGCATTCCTGGCCCTCTCGATGCGCCACGCCGTTTGGCCGTTAGTACGGGCGCGTTGTGCCAAATACCCCCGCATGGTATAATTTTTCCGAATTGGTAAAGCATATACTGGCGGGTGGATGCCTGAGCCACGACGAGCCATGCGGCTGCCCCGATAATGCATCACTTATGCATTGATCATCTATCATCCACCAGCAGGTCTGCGCGTATCCATTTCGCCTCCGTTATCATATACTATTGTCTAACAAAGCTCTGACAAGGGCTATACGACGGCCACTTCTGCTCCTCGCGACTGGCGCTACCATATCGTCGCTGGGGAGGGGGGATGTTTTTTCCAAAACAACCACTGCGTTGGGACACGATGGGAAGAACATACACAGAGGCGCCGGGAGGGGTACCATGGAATCATATGGCTGGAGGGGGCAGGGAAGCTCAAATCAGCCCGAAACAGGAATTGCTCAGGCACTCGACTATTATGCCAGATATGGCGGTGAGCTGCTGGGTGCGCGACGGTCTGATAACCCGCTGACACTGACCCATGTGCGCTGGCATGACCAGTCGGGCCATGTCTATGACGCGACGCACTCGCCAGAGATGAGTGGGGAGATCGATTCCGCCGAACGCGAGGTATGGGTGCAACTTGCGCTCGATCTCCCCATCGCGGCGGCGGGCATGTATGGTGCGCGAGCGCCCTGGGAACATCTTGCGCTGGACCAGGGGCGGGCCGCGGAGTTGCTGACGCAGCTGCGTCGCTCGCTGGCCAGCCGGACCTCTGGGAATAGCAATAATCCCGCGCAGTGGGCTTCGGGCGCGCCTACGCCCATGATGCAACGGCCTCCCATCCAGCCACAGCCATATCCGCCGCAACGCCCAGCCGGCAATCCAGGCTGGGGCGCTGGCCAGCCACCAGAACCCAACAGCGCCTTTCCTCCGCCATCGCCGTTCCAGGCGCAGCCCCAACAGCCTCCTTCCTCGCTGCGTGGCGCGCCGTTGCCCGGCGCGGGCATGCCTGGCGGCTCCGGATTCATGCCGCGCTCAGAGAACGATGCTCCGCCACCGGGATCGCAGGGCGCGATAGGAAGGGGGCGCGACTGGGGCAATCCAGCGCGGCCAGTGTCGGATCCAGAAGTCACGGTAATTCCTTGCATCGAGGTGGAGTTACCGCCAGTGCTTACCGATCCCGCCGCCGCCGATCAGGCGCGCGACTTCACCCGTGATGTCGCCCGGCACTTCAACCGTTCGGCACACCAGCTGCAGCAGCTTCGCGAGACGCGCGGGTGGATGCGTAATGGCCGGATGGTGCTGGCGGCTCGTCTGGCGATTGCCCCGGGGTCACGCGTGCCTTCCTCCATCGAGATGGAGAATGCCGCGCGGATGCTCACCGATGTGCTCAGTCGCAATATGCTGCCCTACACCCGCATGACCTTCGCCGAGCCGGGTGAATGGACGCAGGGTATCGCGCTGCCAGAGTAGTCCATCGGGGCAGCCAAAACATACAATACAGCCCCCAACTGGTGAAGCTGATTCACTGGCTGGGGGCGCTGTGTTGCTTGGGACGTTGGCGTCCGGGGAAGCGGGCCACAGCGTAAACGCTATTCGCTGAGGAATCCGTGCGGCCCCACCCTCTCCCCCTAACCCCCTCCCCTAAAAGGGAGGGGGGACCAGAAACAGGTGGCGCTCTCGACCGATGTCAACGCACATTTATGGCCTGCCTCGTGCGTGCTCCCTATTGATTCTGCCTTCAAGTGAAGTCTCTGGCTCCCCTCCCCTACGAGGGGAGGGGCTGGGGGAGAGGGCCGTGGCCTAGAGATAACGGCGGCCCATCCAGGCGCTATCTACTCGTGGGAACACGACATGCGTTATGCGTTATGCGTTATTCATGCCAGGATTATGGCTGGCGGTCTCCGGCGGAACCAATCTGTGAGGAGACGCCCGCTTCGGGCATCGTCGCGCTTGCCGGGGGTCTGCGCCGCACCTCGGCGTCGCCTGTTACGCGGGCGCGCAAGACCCAGAGGAACGCCTCGATAAAGATCTTGCGCGACATCTTCGACTTGCCGACGCGGCGGTCTTCGAAGATGATGGGCAGCTCGCGAATGCGGAAGCCACTTTTCCAGAAATTGTAGGTCATCTCCACCTGGAAGGCGTATCCCTGGGCGTGGATGGCGTCGAGGTTGAGCGTGCGCAGGGCGGCGGTGCGATAGCAGCGGTAGCCAGCGGTACAGTCATGCACTGGGATGCCCAGCATCGCGCGGGCAAAGATATTGCCACCTCCGCTGATGAACTTCCGCAGCGGCGACCAGTTGGGCGTGCCGCCGCCTTTGACATAGCGCGACCCGATGACGACATCGGCGTCTCCGGCTAACTCGAAGAACCGTGGCAGATAGGCGGGATTATGCGAGAAGTCGGCATCCATCTCGAAAACGAACTCATAGCCCCGCTCGATGGCATAGTGGAAACCAGCGATATACGCGGTCCCAAGGCCCAACTTGCCAGGCCGGTG
This sequence comes from Ktedonobacterales bacterium, assembly GCA_025928125.1. Classification (GTDB taxonomy): domain Bacteria; phylum Chloroflexota; class Ktedonobacteria; order Ktedonobacterales; family JADMIN01; genus DAHUXT01. The sequence goes on along the minus strand of JAICKD010000304.1, from coordinate 1,712 downwards.
CATCACGTGAATCGTGTTGTCGCGCGCCGCCATCTCGTCGGCGATCTGGCCGGTGCCATCGGGCGAGTTGTCGTCGATGATGAGGATATCCGTCGCGGGCGCGGCGCTCTGGATGGCCCGCACCAGATTGACGATGTTCTCTCGCTCGTTATAGGTGGGAATCGCGATAATTGCTCTCACTGCATCTTTCTCCAGTGACGCCAGCCGGGAGTCGCGCTCCGCAACCACGGATGAACTCGCGCTGGTCTGTCCTTTGTCGGCGTCACCTCAATCAATCACATGTATCTCATAGATCAATACGTATCACCTGTATCAGGCGCAGACATCCCCAGGCGCTCCCGCGCTGGCAGATTAGTGATCGCATGCTTTGCGCTGGCTCGCCGCGTCGTCGCTATACGATAGCGCACGCACGCCAGTATGGACCATTCACCCACGCCACGTAAAGATTCTGGCAGAATCGTCTGGCAAAAATGAACAGGAGCTAGCGGAGGCTAACAGATACGTCGGCGCAGTTCCGCCAGCCGCAGGATCGTAATCTTGCGCTTTTCCGTGCTGACGAAGCGCTTATCCACGAAATAGCCCAGCACTTTGTTGACGCTCTCGCGCGAGGCGCCTACTAGCGCCGCCAGATCGCTCTGCGTCAGCTTCATATCGATGCGAATGCCTTCCGGCGTGCGCACGCCATGGAGGTCGGCCAGATCGAGTAGCTTCTTGGCGACGCGCCCATGCACATCGAGGAAGAGCAGGTCTTCGATCATGGCGTCGGTCTGGCGCAGGCGCTGCGAGAGCACGTTCATCACCTGGATGGCGATGCGCGGATGATGGATGACGATATTGATGAAGTCGCTGCGTTGCAGGGCGTAGACCTCGACCAGATCAATCGCGACGGCGCTGGCCGAGCGCGGCTGACCATCGAGCAGGGCCAGCTCGCCGAAATAGTCGCCGGGGCCGAACACCGCCAGCACCACCTCGTGGCCGTCGGGGCTGTTGATACCGATTTTGACCTTGCCCTCGCGAATGACATAGAGCACCTGGCCTGGATCGTCGCGGTGGAAGATCACCTCGCCCGCGCGGAATCCCCGGCGGCGTGCGGCGGATGCCAGCTCGCGCAAGGCCTCGGGATCGAGCGTGGCAAAGAGCGAGACCTGCGCGAAGGTGGCGATATGTCCCTGGTCGCCGACCGAGGCAGTGGTTGCTGGCGCGCCACTCGTGCGCGTGGCCTCTCGTGTCTGCGAGCCGCTTCGTCGATCATCGTATCCCACCAGCGCACCTCCCTGTCTGTTACACGCTGTCGGCCTACCCTCGCGCCGGATGCCATGAAGAAGGCGGCGTCATGCTCTGTCATTCGGGGATCATACTCGCCTCGTCACGACGAACATGCCCGTAACGCGCAGACAGACACCGCGTAGAAAGCAGGCCCTATACGCATCATTTCGTATTTTATCATTGTGCGCAAGCCCGCCTGGCGATATTCCTATCCGGGCGCATGGGGTCGGCTATGCGGAGGCGCTCCAGGTGAGCGTGTCGCCATAACAGCGGTAGCCCAGCTCGCTTGCCACCTGGGCGAGATCGCCGTCGCGCGCGGCATGGCTATAGAGCGGCAGGCGCTTCGTCGCCAGCACGGCCTTGGTCGCCCGGCCAATCACGGCGCGCGCCAACCCCTCTTGTGGCGACGACTCGGCCGCGGCGGTGATCTCCCAGACGTGGGGCGA
>JAICKD010000731.1 GCA_025928125.1 Ktedonobacterales bacterium | reverse complement strand
TCTTCGGCCTCGCCGGGATAGAGTCCCATGCCCGAGACTGGGCCAAGCTCAGACTCGGGCGCCGCCAGCCGTTCGCTCTTATAGGCCAGCGCGTGGCAGATTAGCTCAGCCGCCGCGTCGAGCGAGAGAATCGCGGTATTGATCGTCACGTCGTAGCGCTCCGGGTCGTCAGGCTGGAGGTGATACTGCGACTGAACGTAGCGCCTGCGGCCATTATCCTTCAATGCGATGCGCTTGCGGGCGTTCGCCTCGTCCAGCCCTTCGCGCCGCGCCACATAGGCGACACGCTGCTCCAGCGGCGCGATGACATATGCTCGCAACACATCGCGTCTGCCTTCGAGCAGCGCTCCCGCGCCCCGGCCAACGATTACCGACTGGCCCTCTTCGACCGCCAGCTCGATCACGCGGTGCAGCGCATTCTGATAGAACCGCTCGCGCGTGGCGGGTGACGGTGAGGGCGGCACATTCTCGACCATGCTCGGATACATCAGCGACATGCTGTTGAGCGCGCGCAAAATGAATCCCTCGGTATGTTCGTCTAGGTCTTCGGCCTCTTCCTCGGAAATATGGAGATCGTATGCCACCTGGACGATAACTTCGTGGTCGATCAGCCGCCAGCCCAGCCGCTTGGCCACCCGCCGCGCAACCTCGCCGCCGCCACTGCCATACAGCCGCGCAACGGTGATCGCCCGCATACCGCCTGATTGCGCCGCCTGTGCTGACTGTGTCTTTGTCGCCTGCGCCTGTGTCGGCTGGATCGTGACCTTTCCTTCTGACTCTGTCATAGGGCCTTCTCCTGTGCTGAACGCCTCCACGATTCAGTGCGTCCCGCATCCATGCGTCAGAGTGCCAGTGGATAGTCCCATTAGCTGCATTGTAGCAGAAAAAGCGGTTAACAGTGGCCGAATGGTCGCCTGACTTTGACGCGTTGCCTCTCGCATGCTACACTGGCGCCCGGCGCGCCGGAGCTATCTGGCGTGGCAGCGAGACACTTCTGCCCTGGAGGACTGGCTATGACCGCGATCTGCATCGCCAATAATAAAGGTGGCGTCGGCAAGACGACGACCGCCGTCAACCTTGCCGCTGGCCTGGCGCGGCTCAATCAGCGCGTGCTGGTGATCGATCTGGATGGGCAGGCCAACGCCACCTACGCGCTGACCGGCCGGGTGCATCCAGTGCCGTCCATCTATGATGTGCTGGTTGGCACGCGCCAGCTCGATACCGTCCTCTGGCAGACCAATGAAGAGAACGTCTGGATCGTTCCTGCCGATGGCCGCCTGCAACATGCCGATGTCGAACTGGCGGCGCGTCCGGGACGCGAGTTTCGGCTGGCGCGGGCAGTCTCCGGGCTGGACTACGACTACATCATCATCGATACGCCGCCATCGCTTGGCGTGCTCACGCAGAACGCGCTGGCCGCCGCGACCGACGTGCTCATACCAATTGGGCTGACCGAGTTCAGCGTCATCGGCATGGATAAGCTGGAGTCCACCATCGACGACCTGCGCGACGGGCTGAACCTGCCCGACCTGGAGATTCTCGGCGTCTTCGCCACATTCTATGAAGACACGACGACCTCACGCGAGACATGGGGCCTGCTGGAGAAGAAGTTCGAGGGACGGCTGCTGGAGACGCGCATCCCCAAGAACCTCGATCTGGAGAAGGCGCACCGGGCGAATGAGAGCGTCCTGAGCTATGCGCCCGCCAGCAGCGGCGGCCAGGCGTATGCGCAGCTTGCCCGCGAGGTGAAGAAGCTGGCCTCAGCTCATGCGCGTGGCCACGAGCGCCGCCATGCATAACACGGGGAATGGGTGGGTAGTTTGATTCCCCTCCTGGCCTATCGGCCACCCTCCCCTCTGAGGGAGGGTTTCCAGAGCCGCCTTGTGCGAGTACAGGCAGGTTGCGTCTGGTTCCCCTCTCCCTGCAAGGGGGAGGAGTTAAGGGGAGGGGGTGGAGGCCATCATGGCTGCCAGGCAAACGCGAAAGTCCGCGCAGAAAACGCCGCCAGTGACCGCGCGGGCGGATACATCGTCTGACACCGGGGAGACACTCAGCCCGGAGGAACTCGCGCGCGCATTGCGGGCGATGGCGACCGAACTGGAGCGCGATCCCGCACTGGCGCGTCGAGTCGCTGGCGCGATGCGCGCCCCGGTCGTCGCTACGCCGCCCGAAGGCGCGGATGCTACGCCCGACGCTACGGACGAGAAACCGTCGCAGCCGACACGGCGCGCGGGCAAGGCATTCAAGCCGCGGCTGGTGACGGGCGCTGCCCCAACGCTCGGAACCGG
>JAICKD010000793.1 GCA_025928125.1 Ktedonobacterales bacterium | reverse complement strand
TCTGGGAGCGTTTCCATCGCGTGCGGGGGGTCCAGGCCCAGACGACGAAGAGCGCCAGCCTCGGCCTGGGGCTTTACATCAGCCGCCAGATCATCGAGCAGCATGGCGGCACAATAGGGGTTGAGAGCGCGCCAGGGGCAGGCAGCGTCTTCTGGTTCACGCTACCCCTGGCCCCATCCGCATAGCCAGCGCACGCGCCCATCGGCGGGCATGGGTCAGCGTGCGTCGCGCGACTTCTACGTCCGGCCATCCTATGTGCCGCCGAGTGAGGGGACGTGGCCTCCGCTATTCGACGAGAGATAAATCGACAGCCATACGACAAAGCCCCTCCTCGCACTTGGCGGAAGGGGCATATGTGACGCCAGGACGAGCGCGCGATCACTCGCCAGCCGGGTCGTCGGGAACGGTGTCTAGCGGAGTCTGATCGTTGCGGATGGAAGCCAGGCCCGCAGTGACACGCTGCCGCAGCACCCGCAGGCGCGTCGCCTGAGCCTTGCTCTGGGCGCTGACCTGCGCCGTCGCCTCGCTCCACATCTGGCCGGTATTCTGCCGCAGCCGCGCGAGCGTCGCCCCCGCCGATTGCTGCACGCGAGCCGCGCCAGCCCGCGCCTCCGCCGCGAAATCACGGCGTGCGGATGGAGTCTCGACCGGCGTTTTCCGCGCTTTCGGCGTCTCTTGCGCCGCTGTTGGCGCGGGTGTGGGTGCGGGAGACGCGACGATTGGGACAGCCGAGACGACGGGTACCGTGGCCGGAGCGGGGGCTGCCTCGACGGCTTCCCGCGCCTCCATCGTTGTATCTATTGCTGGCTCTATCGCCGTCTCCACCGCTGCCGCTGGCTCGACCAACCGCAGGGGTCCGGGCGCCGGGATCTGCTGGGCTGACTGCTTCACGGGTTCCGCCTGTGCGACCACTTGAGATGCGGGCTTCGCGACGCGCCCCACGGGAACGGCGATTGCCCGGCGGGCGGCGGGAACGGGAGTGGACGGACGGGCAACGGGAGTGGGAGCGGGAGCCGTCTGTGGCAGCAGGCGGAGGGCTGTCGCCGCGCCTGACCCATGGCTGGCGGCTGGCCGGGCGATACGCAGCGCAGCAAGCTGGGCGCGCGCCTCGTCGCGTTGGGCTGTCACCCGGTCGTGATCGTCCGCCAGCGCCTGGTGCCGCGCCAGCGCCCGCTCGTGCCGTACCAAAAGATCCTCATGCTGCTCGATCAGCCTTGCACGCAGCTCCTCGCGGTCCTCGATGTAGTCCTCCTGCTCCTCCAGCAGGTCTTCCCGGTCCACCAGCAGCCGCTCCAGACTGCGCACATCGCGCTCGAGCGCGCGGACGTGCAGCCCGGCGGCGAGTCGGCCCGGCAGCAGGAGCAACAGCGCCATCACGAAGCCGAAGACCGCCGCTCCCATCATCACCAACGCCACATTCACCGGATATTGCGCTTTGATCAGGTCAATTTGAATCGTGTAGTGATTGAGCGCCAGAAAGAGGACTATCAAGAGACCCAGGACCGATACCATCACATACAAGATCAAGAATCGTAAGATGCGCATTGTTGTGCCTCACTATTCCGCGTTCCATTCACGCTGAAGGCATGGTATTCGCACACATTATCCGACATTTTCCGCCAAACATCCTCAATGTCAGTATGACGAATTGGGAGGCTGGCGGCTACATAGGCAGGACCGCTTGTGTTATGCCGCACAACAGAAAGCGGCCCAGGCCGGAAATGACCTGAGCCGCTGAGCGGAAATAGTCTGGCGGGAACTGTATAATCGGACTAAAGGCGAGCGAGCAACTTATCATATTCATCGTGCGCGCCAATCCAGAACCATAACATGTGGTCAGGCTTGCGCTTCGCCATGACGCGGTATTGCTGATTGACTCGCGCCGAATAGTATTCGCCCCTGGTGTGTAGACGTTCGAAGTTCAGACTCGGATGATTCGGATCGGTTTCGTAGAGTTTGAAAGCCTTACGGGCTTGACGT
>JAICKD010000706.1 GCA_025928125.1 Ktedonobacterales bacterium | reverse complement strand
GCCAGCCCATAGGTGCCAATCTTGTTGGCGGTATCGCCATTGGCCGCGATACGATCCGCGCCGACAAATATCGCCCGGACGCCCACCGTGCGCAGGATGTGCGCTGACATGTTATCAGTTATGAGCGTCAACGGTACACCCGCGCGCTGAAGTTCCCATGCGGTCAGCCGCGCCCCCTGCAATACTGGCCGCGTCTCGTCGACATAGACATGCAGCCGTTTGCCCTGGCGCTGCGCCGTGTAGATCGGGGCGAGCGCCGTGCCGATGCCGCAGGTGGCGAGCGCGCCCGCGTTGCAATGGGTTAGCAGTGTGTCGCCATCGGCGATCAGGTCGCTGCCCAGTTCGCCCATCGTCCGACATGCGGCGGCGTCTTCAGCGGCGATGGCATGCGCCTCGGCTAGCAGCCGCGCGGGCAGATCGGCTACAGCGCCATCAGCGAGACAGTGGCGCTCGGCGACGGTCAGCAGCCGTTCGAGCGCCCACGCCAGATTCACCGCCGTCGGCCGGGTCGCGCGTAGCTCCGCCGCAATCGTGTTGAGATGCGCCAGCGCCGTCTCGGGCGGGATGATTTCGTCAGGAGGCAATGCCTCGCGCGCGCCGAGCGCCAGCCCATAGGCCGCCGCCCCGCCAATCGCGGGCGCGCCGCGCACCTGGAGCGTGCGGATCGCCTCGCCCACCTGCGCCGCCATCGAACACGAGGTCACGACGCACTCGCCAGGCAGCAGCCGCTGGTCGAGCAGCCGCAACGTCCGCGCGTCTTCGTCCCACCAGAGCGCGCGCGGCACGCCATCGGCGGTGAATGGCGTCTGCTCCTGCGCGATGCGCTCGTCCTGCACGTCCACAGATCCCTCGATGTTCAATTGCCCTGGCGGCTGAAGCCGCAGCTAAGGGCCGCGCTGCGCTCCGCCACGAAGGCCGCCTACGCGGCCTGCAGAAACAGAGAAAGAGCGGCTACCTGTACTCGAGCCTGCGCAGGCAGGCTTCGCGGATGCGCGCCAGCGCATCCCCTAGGCGCGGCTTCAGCCGCCAGCCACACAACAAAAAGCGGCTCCTCCCAGACATCTCCAGGGAAGAAGCCGCATCAACCGCCAGACCTGTTGTGGCCTGCTGAGAATGATGCTCATCTTTCAGGGAGCTAGTCTCCCTGCCGGAGTTGGCACCGCGTCAGATGATATCGAGATGATCTCGACCATCTGCCGGTTGCTGGGTGTCGTCGGGCCGTTCCCTACACCCGTCTGGATGAGCTGGCGCGCCATGCGCCATGTGCCGTGCAGAGCATAACATCACACAGAATGGCGCGTCAAGCAACCAATTCCGTTTTCGCGCCCTGACGAACGATAGAACCACATGCAACCTATGTCCAGGCAATCTGGTTGTTGACTTTTGTGTAACGATTGAGCGAGAACCGGGACTGAACAATACGCGCCAGCCAGGCGTCTCGGTGGCAAGCATCTTGATGCAATTGCTACAAATGCCGCAAGCGGCGGCGCTTGTTCTAACTTGTTCTAACTTGCTCGTTTCTGTTACAATCCGACGCGCGCCAGGTGACCGGAGCGCTGGCGCAAGTGGAAGGCGCCATTATGGCAACGATTGAATTCCAGCATGTGACCAGGATATATCCCGACGCGGCCACGCCAGCCGTGGATGATGTCAGCTTCACCGTACCCGAGGGCGCGCTGTGTATGCTCGTCGGCACCAGCGGCTCCGGCAAGACCACGCTGCTGCGGATGGTCAACCGGCTGATCGATCCCTCCGCGGGCCAGATCCTCATAGACGGCGTTCCCACCACGACGCAGGATCCTATCGCGCTGCGCCGAGGCATCGGCTATGTGATTCAGCAGGTGGGGCTTTTTCCACATATGACCGTCGAGGAGAATGTGCGCGTCGTGCCGTCGATTCTCGGCAAGTCGGCGCGTGAGATGCGCGGACGGGTGGATGAGTTGCTCACCCTCGTCGGGCTCGACCCCGACCAATACCGCGCGCGCTATCCACGCCAGCTCTCCGGCGGCCAGCAGCAGCGGGTGGGCCTGGCGCGGGCGCTGGCAGCTGACCCCGATATTCTGCTAATGGATGAGCCATTCGGCGCGCTAGACGCCATCACCCGCGAGCACTTGCAAGACGAGTTGCTGCGGATTCAGCGCGAGCTGCGCAAGACGGTCCTCTTCGTCTCCCACGATGTCTCCGAGGCCTTCCGGCTGGGCGATCAGGTCGTGGTGATGCACGACGGCAAGCTGGTGCAGGTCGGCACGCCCGTCGATCTGATCTCGCGCCCCGCCGACGACTTCGTGCGGCAACTGGTCGGCGCCGATAGCACGCTGCGCCAGCTGGAATACCTGCCGGTGACCGCCGCGCTGGAGCCACAGGACAGCGAGGGCGCGTTCCCGCTGAGTGGCGAGACACTGCCCACGGATTCCACGCTGCTCACCGCGCTGCTGCTGCTGC